>JAGVCC010000448.1 GCA_020059395.1 Chitinophagales bacterium
CAGTGCCCGCAGGCCGCCGTGTATATCGCCTATTACAAAGGTTTTACTCATTGCGTATTTGTTTTTAAAGGAGCTATTAAAGCATCAATATGCTGTACTGCTTGCCTAAACCGCTCTTGCCAGCTGCCTGTTATTTCAATAAGGTTTATGTTATGTGCCGCAAAAGTATTTCTATGATATGCATCTAATAAATTTCTTTCTGCTTCCTGTAATCTTGTACCATCCTGCACAAAGGCTACGGAGTTATCAAGATACAGGCGCAGCGCCGCTTTGTTGCAGTTATAAATAGCATCGCTTACATCAAGTGATTTTTTAAAAGCAAATTGTGCATACGATTTTGTAATGTGAATATCTGTGTCAATTATAATTAACGGACTGTTGCCCGTTAGTGCGTTTGTGATTCTTTTGGCATGTTCCTGTGCCACTAGTAATAAATCGTTGTAATTAAAATTGCCCGAATCTGGAATAATATCTCTGCCGGCTTCAAACACCGGTGTGGCTTTATAGTGTGTGGCTAAATTTTGTACCAACGTTGTTTTTCCGGTAGATTCTGTGCCGGCCACCACTACTTTTTTAGCATAAAATGGTTTTACACTGTCGGGTAAAAATTGCCAGTTACGGAATATATCTTGTGTAATTGCTGACGCAGAAACGGGTACTTCTTTTCTTTCAGCGTCAAACAGTAAGTACTGTATGTTCATATACCTAGCTACATATTCTCCGTACGGCTCCGATGTTATCAGCAACGAAGCATCGGCACAATAGGTTTTAAATACCGGCGCCCACAAGGCTGATACTTCCTGTGAAGAAGCGGATGTATTGGGGAGCTCTTCCTCACGGTAATTTAATATAACCGTTTGCAGCCTTGTTTCATCTGTAAAGTTATTGTCAATCCACACTTTTCTTGTTTGACCACTAATGGTTTCTTTATTGCTGCAACAAATTAAAACAGTAAGCTGCTGGCATTTTGTCAATGCAAAACGCATCATAGCCTCATGCCCTTTATGAAACGGCAAAAATTTTCCAAAAACAAAAGCTTTCATCACAGCCATTAAAAAAGTTTACTAAAAATTATATTGCAGTAGTGCAGTATAGTTAACAGGCGCCTGCACAAAATATTTATTGGTGCCGTTAAAATCTGTATACCCATTGTTAAAATATTTTGTGTTGGTGATATTTTGTAAGAATAATACCATGGTAATTTTGTTTACCTGATACTGCAGCCTGGCATTTAAAATCACATAACTTTTTACAACAGCTGTGTTGGCAAAATTGATAAATGCCCCTTTTTGATAGCGTGCCTGCAGTAAAGCTGTAACCCCCTTTTTCTGATAAATTACATCCTGATTGATAATAACAGGTGGTGTAAGAATAGGGCTGAAAATCTGGCCCTGCTCTTTAATACGGCTGTAATTAAATGACGTATTGTTTTGTAATGCAAAAAATTTAGTGAGTGTATAGGTGGCAGCAATCTCTAAACCGCTCCTAAAACTTTTTTGTACATTATTGGTAAGTGCCAGCCCGTTGGGGCCAAATTTTCCATTCAGTACAATTTCGTTTTTAAAGTTCATGTAGTATACGTTAATGCTGGCCTGTATGCGGTTGTTTTGAAACCGCCAGCCCATTTCATGATTTAAAACATATTCTGCATCAGTAATGGCTATAACAGGCTGGCCGGTGCTGTCTGCTAGCAGGTCATCGTTACCGCCAAACATATCATTTCTGGTTGGCTCCCGGCCTGTGTAGCCCAGGCCATAATACAATACACTGTTGTTGTTTAACTGCAGTGCAACCCCTGTTTTAGGATTTAAAAATTGCCAGCTACGTTTATTTAATGGCGTGCCGCCGGTGTACCTGAATGATGTGCTGCGGTATTGCACATCTGCAAAAAGAGTAAGCGGCTGCAAATTATAACTGGCTTTAGCAAAATAACTCACTTCGTTTTTATAACCCGTATTGGTGTATAAATGCCCCAGTGCTTTTTCGCTGCCGTTGTGCCTGCGGTGGTATAACTGCCCATGTAAACCAGCAGTAACACTAAAATTATTTTTAGTAACAATCGCATTACTAAAAAAACCTGTTAGGTGCGACTTAAAAGCATAGTTATACATTTCAGCAGTAATAGGCTGGTCTAAAAAATTATTGAAATCAAAATTGTAGTTGCCGTTTAAGTGGGTATAATAAATACTGCTGTGTATGCTGGTGTTATTACTTGGCGTCCATTTATTTTGCAGCTGCACCAGCGCTTGTGTAAACGCATCTTTTTCGCCGGGGGTGTTGGCGTTGGTTTTTCTGTCTTTTGCAATAAGCGTATCTGCCACACCCAGCCAAGCCAGTTCGTTTTTTTGATGCCCCGCCAGCACATTAAGCTTCCACGATGTTTTGTTATAAAACATACCAGTGCTTACAAATACCGACTGCGAATTATTGCCTGCATGATATTTGTAACCGTTTGACTGTACCTGTGAAGCCCTTGCATAAAAAGCCTTATGATTTTTGATACCACTGTTGTACACCCCAAATAAACGCAGGCTGTTAAAGGAGCCATAGTTAATGCCGAGTGCTGCATAAGCAGTATCGTATAAACTGGGCGTAAATAATTCTATGCTGCCACCATAACTGGCTACGCCATTTTTGGTAGTGCCGCTACCACGCTGTATTTGTATTTTGCTAACCGAATTTAAAATGTCAGGATAATTAGAAAAATACGCTCCCTGGTCTTCGGGCTCGTTTAAAGGCATACCATCCAAAGTGGTGTTTATACGTGTTTGATCAATACCCCGTATGCGGTAGTACGAATAACCTTGTGTATTACCAGCATCGGAATAAGCCGTTATACCAGGAGTTTCAGCTAATAAAAAAGATGGCTCCTGGCCGGTAAGTTTTGCTTTAAAAGCAGGGCCAGTTACATTTTGAAAAGTTACCGGTGTTGTTTTTTTTGCCTGATAGCCCACCTGCACTTCTTTTAAAAGTGGCACCGAATCTCCGGTTGTTGTATGTTGCGCCAATACACCTGTTACAAAAGTGTACAGTGACAATACAGTAATGATAGTTTTTTTCATGTGTTTGATAAATTTTACAACAACAGGCTTTACAGCAGTTGCAAATACACAGCCGGCACTTCATCTGTAAGCCATACATTATTTGCAGATACATAAAATGCAAAACCGCTTTGGTGCATTCGCAATGCCTGCACCACCAATATAAGTGGTTTGCCATGGCGGCTGCCAACAGCACTGGCAGTATCTGTATTGGCGCTTAAATGCACATGCTGCCGTTGTTGTTTTAGTAAACCATTTTTTAAAATACTTGCTATAAACTTTTCTGTAGTGCCATGATACAAAATTTGTGGCGGTGCCACGGGCTGCAAGGCAAGATCAACAGCAATGCTATGGCCCTGGCTGGCACGTATCATAGTTTTATCTTCGTTATAGGAAAAGCGTTTTTTATCGTTGGTAGCTACAATGGTGTTTAATGTAGCAGCATCCAGCTGTATGCCTTTGGCATTTACTTTAGTAATTAACTCCGCCACATTTGCCCAGCCTTGTTCATTTAACA
>JAGVCC010000249.1 GCA_020059395.1 Chitinophagales bacterium
ACTTGGTGCTTTTAATGAAGCATCTTTTGCATCACCGGCTTTATCACCAAAAATGGCACGTAACAACTTCTCTTCAGGAGTTGGGTCGCTTTCGCCTTTTGGAGTTATTTTACCAATGATGATATCGCCTTCTTTAATGTGAGCACCAATACGGATGATACCGTTTTGGTCAAGGTCTTTAGTAGCTTCCTCACTTACGTTAGGAATATCTGGTGTTAATTCTTCTTCGCCTAATTTGGTATCTCTAACTTCTACTTCAAATTCGCTGATATGGATGGACGTAAATAAATCTTCTTTCACCACCTTCTCACTAATTACAATCGCATCTTCAAAGTTGTAACCTTTCCATGGCATGAAGGCCACTTTCATGTTTCGGCCCAAAGCAATTTCGCCGCCTTTGGTTGCATAACCTTCCGTTAAGAAATCGCCTTTGCTTACTTTTTGGCCTTTAATCACAGCAGGACGTAAGTTGATGGTTGTTTCCTGGTTAGTACGCACAAACTTGGTAAGTTTATACACCACTAAATCTTCTTCAAAAGAAACCAGTTGCGCCACTTCATCACGCTTGTAACGTACATGAATTTCGTTAGCATCTACAAACTCCACTACACCTTCGCCTTCAGAGTGAATTTGAATTCTTGCATCACGGGCAGCCTTAGCTTCTAAACCGGTACCAACAATAGGCACTTCTGGTTTAATTAACGGCACCGCCTGACGTTGCATGTTAGATCCCATCAGCGCACGGTTGGCATCATCATGCTCTAAGAACGGAATTAGTGAAGCACTTAAACCTACAATTTGGTTAGGCGCCACATCCATGTATTCTACTTCCTCTTTATCTAAAATGGGGAAGTCACCAGTTTGGCGGCTCTTAATTTTATCATCAACAAAGTTTCCTTTGTCATCCATATCAATATTTGCCTGTGCAATCTTAGCTGTATCTTCTTCTTCTGCACTCAAGAAGGTGATTTTCTTCATGTCCACTTTACCCTCTGTTACTTTGCGGTAAGGTGTTTCAATAAAGCCCATGTCATTAATTTTGGCATGTACGCAAAGCGTAGATATCAAACCAATGTTTGGCCCTTCCGGAGTTTCAATAGTACACAAACGGCCATAGTGAGAATAGTGAACGTCACGTACCTCAAAGCCTGCTCTTTCCCTGCTTAAACCACCGGGTCCAAGTGCGGAGATACGTCGCTTATGCGTTATCTCACTTAATGGGTTTGTTTGATCCAGGAACTGAGACAACTGTGATGTACCAAAGAATGAATTGATAACAGACGATAATGTTCTTGCATTAATCAAATCCACCGGAGTAAACACCTCGTTGTCACGTACGTTCATACGCTCACGAATGGTACGGGCCATACGGGCCAAACCAACACCAAATTGTGCATACAACTGCTCGCCCACTGTACGTACACGGCGGTTGCTTAAGTGATCAATATCATCCACCTCACTTTTACCATTGGTTAATTGTACCAATGTTTTAATAATGGCGATAATGTCGTCTTTAGTTAATACCTTCTTCTCAATAGGGAAGTTTAAACCAAGGCGGCGGTTAATTTTATAACGGCCTACTTCGCCTAAGTCGTAACGCTTATCACTAAAGAATAATTTATCAATAATACCACGTGCAGTTTCATCATCCGGAGCATCAGCACCACGCAATTGCTTGTAGATGTGCTGTACCGCTTCCAGCTCACTGTTACTGGTATCTTTATTTAAAGTGTTGTAAATAATGGCGTAGTCACCACTTACTTCTTCTTTCTGAATGAAAACGCTTTTCACATCCATTTCCAGAATCATGTCGCTGTTTTCTTCATCAAGCACTGTATCTCTTTCAAGTACCACTTCGTTACGCTCAATACTTACCACCTCACCGGTATCTTCATCCACAAAATCTTCCACCCATGTACGCAGTACACGTGCGGCAAGGCGTTTGCCAATATATTTTTGTAAAGATTTTTTATCCACCTTCACTTCATCGGCCATGCCAAACAGTTCCAGAATATCTTTATCTGTTTCAAAACCGATAGAACGTAACAAGGTTGTTACAGGGAATTTTTTCTTACGGTCGATGTATGCATACATTACATTATTAATGTCCGTAGCAAACTCCATCCAGGCACCTTTAAACGGAATAACCCTTGCAGAGTAAATTTTGGTGCCATTGGGATGCACCGACTGGCCGAAGAACACACCGGGTGAACGGTGTAACTGGCTTACCACCACACGTTCTGCACCATTAATTACAAAAGTACCACGTGGGGTCATGTACGGAATGTTTCCAAGGAAAACATCCTGCACAATTGTCTGGAAATCCACATGCTCCTCATCATTACAGCTTAAACGCAGCTTTGCCTTTAAAGGCACGGCATAGGTTAAGCCCCTTTCAATACACTCATCAATAGTGTAGCGTGGGGGGTCAACAAAATAGTCCAGAAACTCCAGTACGAAAATGTTACGGGTGTCAGTAATAGGAAAATTTTCCTTAAACACACGGAACAAACCTTCCACATTCCTTTTATCAGGAGTGGTTTCTAACTGGAAAAAGTCTTTAAATGACTGAATCTGAATTCCGAGCAAATCGGGTGTTTCTGCTAAAAGTTCAACCTTACCGAAATTGATACGCTTAGCAGCTGGTGTTTTTGTTGCAGACATATTGTAATTAAAACGTTTAGAGTGTGCAGAAGCTCCTTTGCTTACAGGTATAAACTGGCATAATGCCACTAACCCTAAATTAAAGGAGGGCAAAGTTAGGGAATTAAATTTAGAATGGGGGGCAGATTTTTATGATTTTAGAGATTTTGGAGGGGTTTTTGCTGAAACGGGTGATTTTTTAACTTTTTGGGTGCAGTTATCCACTTTTATTGGTTTGTAAATATTGTTCGTCTTTTGTGGATAGGCCAAATTTGCTATTGATCTGTAAAGCTGCCTGCAATTTTAGTTTCTACTAATGTTATAATAGTATTTGAAATGATAATTTGAAGAGTTATTCTTTGTCAATTTGCGCCTGCCTGTCAAAAGGCACCCAAGCGGTGCCTGTGCAAATGTAACTTATCCCTGATACTACAACCCTGTAATCACTATCAAATGCATTAACATGTTCTGTATATAACAATTGTCTATGAACATTATAAGGAGAAGTATATGGAAGTATATAGTCTGGTGCATTGATGTATGGCATTTCGTCATAATTTTCGAAAATGTAGCCGAATATTTTTACCCGCCCTACGCACATACAACCAATAGTTAATTCATTAGCTGGAATTTTTGGTGCATTTAACATTCTGATGATGTAAACTCTGCCTGCCATTTGTGAAGTCGGTTGGGGAAGGTAAACATGTTTTACATTATAGCTTTGAGTGTTTTGAATGTCAACATAAAGGATATGGTCATCATCTTTCAAAGTATCATAATTAGCGGTTGTCCTTCTAACTTTGTATGAAATAGATCCGTTAGTATTAAATCCTGATCCACGCATATCATTTAAACCTGTACTTAGTTTCCCATTAGGAACATCGCTAAAAATTACAGTTCCCGTATCCATCCCTGCTCTGATGTAGGTATCCTGATTGTTACCATATAAAAAATGTGTATTGTGTGTAGTACCCGAAAAAACTGCGGCTGAAGTGTTAGTATTTATTTTGTTTAGCCACAACGAAATATCGTTAGATCCCCCATTTCTAATTCCTGTATTGCCATTGTTTAAAATGGTGAAAGCTGTATTACCTGCAGGAGTAAAATTAAATACAATGCCTTGTGGAAACATTTGCATAGCCAAACGTCCACTTCCATTGTCGAATGTGAGTAGTGAAGCAAAACCGGATGTCATGTATTTACCTTGTGAACCAGGTGTTGTTATATCCCGGTACTGGTTAAATCCAATAGTAGGCCAGTTTTGCTGTAGCGAAATACCTGCATTGCCTGGTGCTGCAAATAAAGCGTTAGTAGCGCCGTTACCAGCCACCCCTTGTACTTCTAACCTTGCTCGTAATGGATTAACAGTTCCTAAACCCACGTTTTGAGCAAATGCCGCTAATGGAAACAGGCAAAGAAAAAATAATTTCTTGTTCATAAAAATATTTTATTGTACGTCTTCAGAATCAAATTGAAAATCTTCATCGGTTTTAACCCATAAACCATTTATGCAGGTAACCGATATTGTACTTCGGCGAGCATCGTAATTGGGCGCACCGGTTGTAGGTTTTTTGGTGATACAAAAAAGCCTGTAATATTGGCTGTTTCCAGTGCCCGGAATAATTTGTGGGTTGTATATATTTCGGTCGCCAACAGCCCCCCCAATTACTTCTGCAAAACCACCATTTACTGAGGCAAGTTCAGGTGCGGTAAGATTGGGTATTCCTATACCAATAATGGTATAAACCCTGCCTTCCATACCAGCATTAGGCGTTGGCAGGCTAATATAAATTTTTCGGGTTTTATCTCTATTTAAATTGCAAATAATAAAGCGGTCGTTATCCGCAATAGTATAGTTTGCCGAAACTTCAGTAACAGAATAAGAAACAGAGCCATATATGTTCAACGAGGAACTGAGGTTTGCATCAATGCCAATCATAACCTTATTACTGGGAATATCGTTAATAACTACTCTTGACGCATTCAGTCCACCCCGTATATAAACATCCTCCTTATTACCGTACATAAACTGATCAATATGTGTATTACCCGAAATGCTAGCTGCAGCCAAATTGCCCGTAGTTCTTCTTACCCAAAGAGATGCATCCGAAAGTGCAGGTGTTCCTATGCCAATGTTTCCGACATTATTAACATGTAGGGCCGATTTGCCTGCGCCGGTGAAACTATTAGCACTCCTATGGCCAAACATCTCAATTCCAGCACTTCCTGTCGTATAGTCAAATGTAAATAAAGAAGCATAGCCCGTTGTGGCGTATTTTCCAGACGAGCCAGGTGTAATAATATCCCTGTATTGGTTAAAACCAATTGTGGGCCAATTTTGCTGAAGTGAGATGCCGGCGTTACCAGCTCCTCCAAAAATAGCGTTTGTAGCTCCACTGCCTGCTACTCCATGTACTTCAAGTTTTGCCCTTAAAGAACCGCCAGTGCCTGTACCAATGCCTGCATTTTGTGCAAAGGCTCCCATTATAAACATTAAACAGACTGCGGTTGTTAGAAATTGTTTTTTCATTTTAGTTAATTATTAATCAGAAAATATCATCGCTGTCAAATGATTCATTGTCGTGCAGCTTAAGCCATTTACCTGATACACAGATATAAGTTACAGCTGTTCTTATCCAACGGTAATCTGCGCCAATAACGTTAAACTGTTCTGCGTAAAAAAGGCGATGACGGTGTGCACTTGCGTAGTTTATATAATCATACACGTAGTTATCACCCATGTCACCAGAAATTCCTACATATCCGCTAGCCATTTGCGAGGCGCCATCAATTTTTGGAAGATTTACGGCAACTATACGGTAAACCCTGCCTTCCCTCTCGGCACTGGGCGCCGGCAGTACAATATTTATAATTTTTGAAACGGTGTTTTGCATATCACAAAAAATTTCATAGTCATTATCTCCTAAAACATAACTTGTGGCAGTAGTTCGTACGCTTGTATGTGCCACACTGCCCCGCACATTAAGTGTGGATGAAAAATTGCCAGCCAGCCCTATATTTACCCTGCCTTTTGGAATATCGTTAATAACAACCTTAGAGCCATCAAGTCCTCCACGGATATAAGTATCCTGATTGGCGCTGTACATAAAATGGCTGGTATGTGTAGTACCACTAATTGCAACAGCAGATGTATTGGAGGCTATTCTGCTTACCCAAAGAGAGGCGGAAGCTGAAGCAGCATTGCGGATACCCATATTGCCAGAATTATTGAAGTGCCAAGCAAGGTTGCCTGCCCCGGTAAAGCTTTCTGCAGCACCGGTGCCATACATATCAATTGCCATATTGCCAGAGTTGTG
The DNA here is from genome assembly GCA_020059395.1 of Chitinophagales bacterium. Classification (GTDB taxonomy): domain Bacteria; phylum Bacteroidota; class Bacteroidia; order Chitinophagales; family Chitinophagaceae; genus Ferruginibacter. The sequence continues at coordinate 5,961 of JAGVCC010000249.1, forward strand.
GTCAAAAGTCCAAAGAGATGCATAGCCCCCCGTCATTCTTTTGCCATGCGAACCAGGTGTTATTAAATCCCTGTATTGGTTAAACCCAATAGTAGGCCAGTTTTGCTGCAATGAAATACCTGCGTTACCCGGTGCACTAAAAATAGCATTGGTGGCACCAGCACCCGCCACACCATGCACTTCTAATTTGGCCCGTGTGGGATTAATTGTACCAATTCCCACATTTTGTGCATAAGCAACATCAGTATATAAAAAGAGAAGTAAGAATATATTTTTCATGATTGATTTGTGTTTAATTATTTTTTAATTATCGCTGTAACTTAATTGCATCCATTTACCTCTTACTGCATTCCAAATAAGTGTAACAACATCTCCACCGCCAATGGTTTGGGAGCGATATACCTGATAGCCAGTGCCGCCAAGTACTGTGGTGGCATTAGCACCTTCGCACTCAATTACTATCATTTGTCCATCTACTGTAAGAGCAGATGAGCTTAAGATAATGCCTAAATTTCCGGAAGACGGTGTAACTACATAGTAACTGGATTGCGGACCAAAGATTGAAGTTGTGATGTTGGTGGGTGCAGTAATTCGCTGCACATTTGTTAGCGCTACAGCTCCCCAAATTTCTGCTGCTACTTTGGGCTGGTAGCTATTATCGGGGTAATTGCCTATGGCCATTTTTCCGTGTGCTAAAATACTACTATTGGCAATATCATTAATAATGACCTTACTGGCATCTTTGCCACCTCGTATATAAGTGTCTTCCTGGGTATTCCAGGCAAAATAAGAGTTGTGTGTTGTGCCCTGAAAAATAGCAGCACCGGAAAGATTGCTTCCCCTGCTTACAACAAGACTTGCATCGGTTTGCCCACCATTTTTTATACCTATGTTTCCATTGTTTAAAATTGAAAGCGCCCTGGTGCCTGTGCCTACAATCAGTTGATCGGCTGTACCTGCCGTATTATAAACATCCCAACCAAAGGTGCCGCCAGAAGGTTCGTAGTATAACCAGGAAGCCATGCCGGTGCCCATGTAGCGTGCAATACCTGCATTATCCCGGTATTGATTAAAGCCAATGGTGGGCCAATTTCGCTGTAGTGATATACCCGTTCCATCGGTACCAAAACTGGCCACAGTACCACCCGTAAGTGCCCCAAATACTTCCAACCTGCCTTTGGTAGGCGTAATAATTCCAATACCTACATTTTGAGATTTTGCAAAAAAAATGCAGCTTATCATTACTGTAAACAGTGTAACCTTGTTCATACATTTTGTACTTTAATGCCCTTAGGAAATAATGTTTGTTACAACAAAGATTGATGTGGCTAGCTGGATTATTCTACCATAAAAACGGTATTTTAAAAAATACACTAAAAGGGGTATTTTTTTGGTAAAAGTTTGAGAAGTGAAAAATATACACAAATTTTATGTGAACGATGTCAATAAAAAAAATTTGCCTGCACATAATACTTGCGTTTAGCTGCCTGTTTGCAAAGGGGCAAGCCGGAAGCGGTTTTATAGCCGCTAACAAGCAGTTAAGCGACTCTCTTATTAAAGTTTTAAACAACCATCCTAAGGCTGATACTGCCAGAATAAATATTCTTGGAAGTATTTATGGAAAAGCAGTATTTGTAAAAGAAAAAAAAGAAGCGTTGGTTTATTGGAACGAAGCTTATACGTTGGCTAAAAAGCTTAATTATACTGACGGATTATTAAAATGTATGTGGTGGCAGGGTACTTTTAAAAAGAGCGAAGGCAACTATACTGAAGCCCACTTAATTTTCGATAGTGTAATAGCTTACAAAGTTCCGTTTGAAACAGCGGCTTCAAACTGGGCTAAGGCAGCAAGTATGTACGAAAAGTCCACCATTTTTATTACTGCAAACGATTACACCAGCGCACTAAAATATTTGTTGCAATGCACCCCTTATTACGAAGCCAACCTGCAGGAAAGAACTTTACACGTATACGGAAATTTCAAAAAAATATTTACGCAATTGGGCAATCTTGAAAAAATGGAGGAGTATTCCAGAAAAATAATTACCATAAGCAAAAAAATGGGTGTGCCGCTTAGCCGCTATGCCATTCATTATTCAGACATAGCAGAGTTAAGGTTGTTGCAAAAAAAATATGAAGAAGTAAAGCTGTATTTAGATTCGGCAAAGTATGCCATTCCCAGGCCTGGAGAAACGATGGTAAACGCTTCATACTATTTGCGAAAAGCAATATTGTTATGGCATTATAAACAAACTGACAGTGCAGATGCAAATTACAAGACCGCAATTGGATATGCAAAAGAACTGGGGCACAACAATTTTACAGCCAACCTGTACGGCTGGTATGCCGAGTTTTTGCTGGAGTGCGGCAAAACAGCGCAAGCCAAAGAATATGCAGATAAAATGCTTACGATTGCCGGAAGTAAAACCTTACTGGCAGAAGCTCTTAAATTAAAGGCACAAACAGCGTTCTTACAAGGAAATTCACATAGTGCCTATCAATCTCTTTTTGCGGCAAACTTGTATTATGATAGCGCAGGGCTTGAGGAACAGCGGAAACAAATTAATTATTTGAATGCAAAATATGATGCATCAAGGCGGGAAAATGACATTACCCAGCTTACCCTTAAGGCCAATGAACAACAGCAGCGTTTAGACAGAAAATCGAATTTTAACTGGCTGCTTGGCATAAGTTTACTGTCTTTAGTTTTTGTGGGCTTTATGATGTACATGAATCTGCGCAACCGTCAAAAAATTCATAAACAAAGAATAACTGAACTTGAAAATGAAAAAAAACTTGCAGCGGCAGATGCCCTTATGCAAGGTCAGGAAGAAGAGCGTAAACGAATTGCCACCGACCTGCACGACGGCCTTGGAGGCATGCTAAGCGGTGTAAAATTAACCTTTAACAATATGAAAGAAAATTTGGTACTAACCCCCGACAAAGTAGAACGTTTTGAAAAATGCCTGGAGCAATTAGATAACAGTATTGGTGAGTTACGCAAAATATCGCATAACCTTATGCCGGATGTGCTGGTTAAATTTGGGCTTGATGAAGCACTTAGAGATTATTGTGCTTCTATGTCTGGCACGCCGCATCCGGTAGTTATTTTTCAATACCAGGGTACCGAAAGAAGTTTTAATAACACCAGTAAACTTTTTATTTACCGTATAATACAGGAACTGATTTATAACGCCGTAAAACATGCTGCAGCTACAGAAATACTTGCACAGCTAACCGTTAGCCCGTTACAAGTGCTGATTGATGTGGATGATAACGGAAAAGGATTTGCAACCAGTGAGCTGATTGGCAGCAAAGGTATGGGCATGAAAAATGTAAAACAGCGGGTGGAATATTTAAATGGCACTTTACAAATTGACAGCAAGAGTGGTAAAGGCACATCGGTTAATATAGAATTGTATATATGAAAAAAACTTCGGTGTTTATTGTAGATGATCACCAACTGGTGATACAAGGCTTGCTTATTATGCTAAAGGATGAACCCGGTATTACTATTGCAGGATACGCCACCGATGCAGAAGGATGCAGGGATTATTTTAAAACCAAATCTGCCGATGTTATATTGATGGATATAAACCTTGCTGGCGAAGGCGGTATTGAGCTTTGTGGTTACATACAAAAAAAATATCCCGGTGTGGCGGTACTGGCACTCAGCTCTTTTAACGAAGGTGCGTTTGTAAGCAGGATGATGGCAAATGGAGCAGGCGGCTACTTGTTAAAAAATGCCAGCCGCCAGGAAATTCTAAAAGCAATTAACGAAGTGTTATGTGGAAACAAATTTTTTAGTTTTGAAGCCGGAAAAAATTATGAGGCGGCACTTAAACAGCAACAGCACCTACCTAAATTAACGCACAGAGAAAAAGATATTATCCGTTTAATAATTACAGGACTTAGCAATACAGAAATAAGTAAAAAACTTTTCATCAGTATTGATACGGTTAATACACACCGCAAAAATATTTATCAAAAGCTACAGGTTAAAAATACGGCTATGCTTATACGCTATGCTATGGACAACCCAATTATTGATTGAGCAGTTTACAATTTTTATTTTAGTTAAGCACCAGACAATTGTTTTATTGGCCACGCCGTTGCTGTTGTGGAGAGCGGGTAAATAAGTGTTGGTGTATAAGCAATGGCGACGTTTTTTAAGGCGTACTCATATTACACTGCCAACAAAATTTTATGTTTCAGCTTATCAAACATTTTGGCTATTTCCTGGTCCTGATAAGCTTGGGCTACCGCCACATACCTAAAAAACTCCTTGCTCATGGGGCTGTGGCCACTTATTTTACGCACCACCTGCTCCGGCACCCCCAGGCTTAGCATGGTGGTAATGGCAGTGCGCCGCATGGTGTGGGTGGTAACCAAATCGCAAAAGCGGTAAGTGGTGGCTTTTTTTTGCTTCACTGCATTTATTTCTTTTGCCTGCCCCTGCCGCTCCCGTATTTTGCCGGTGGGTTGTGTGTAGCCAGCCAGCTCGGTAAGCTGTTTTATGTACAGGTTTAGGTTCACCTTGTTAAAATGCGGCAGCAGTTTATTGTTTTTTAGCTGGTATTTTTTTAGAATGTCTACCGCATAATCGGGCAGGCGAATTTGCGTATCGGTATGTGTTTTTTGGGAGCGTACTACCAAAAACCAACTGTCGCCGGTTATACGCAAGTTGTTTTTACGCAGGGCCAATAAATCACTAATACGCAGTGCCACCGTGCAACCAAACACAAATACGTCTTTTACCTGCTGCATTCTTTTGTCCAGACTGTTCTCAAAGGTTTTGTTGTAAATAAGGTGGTTCAGCTCTTCGGGCAGCAGGGTAACAATGGGTATTTCTTCTTTACGCACATAAAAGCTTTTATGAAAATCCCCTGTTTGTATCAAAAGATCTTTTTGCATATAATTAAAAAATACCCGCAGTATTTTAATGTTTTGGCCCACGTAATTATCAAAATGGCCACAATCTGTATACAGGTAGGCGGTAAATTTTTTATAAAATTTTTTCCAGTAGTTTTTTTCGGTAACCAGTTGGCGCTTGTTAAGGTATTTTACCGGGTGTATGCGCAGGGTAAAGTTTTTAGCGACACAAAATTTTTGCAGCAGGTTTTGTGTGTAGCCATA
>JAGVCC010000401.1 GCA_020059395.1 Chitinophagales bacterium
GTTTTTGCTTATCAGGGTTCCTTTCTTTTAAAGGCGGAATACATTTTCGGGCAACAGTACAAGACGGGCAGAAAACAGGATTACTTAAATTAGCCTTTCATTAAAAACAGATTATAATGATTGCTGCAAACAAACTCCGCCAGTTATTTTTTATTGCATTGGTAACATTGTCTTTTACTGTTACTGCACAGGTAAAACTCCCTTATTTTTTTAGCGATAATATGGTGCTGCAGCAACAAAGCAATCCTGCTGTTTGGGGTTGGGCAAAAGCCGGGGCAGGCATTACGGTAACAACAGGGTGGAATAAAAAAAAATATACTACCACCACAACTGCTGATGGTAAATGGAAACTGAAAGTAACCACACCAGATGCAGGCGGGCCTTACGAAATAACAATAAGCGATGGTAAACCTGTTACCATAAAAAATGTTTTAATTGGCGAAGTGTGGCTGTGCAGCGGACAAAGTAATATGGAAATGGCTATGAAGGGTTTTAAAGATCAGCCCATACTTGGCAGCAACGATGCAATTTTTAACAGCACTAACTCAAACATACGTTTGTATACGGTGCCTCGCAGTGTACAGCGCCTGCCGCAGGATACCAGTAAAAATTCTCCCTGGCGCCTTGCTGCACCAGAGGCCGTAAGCAACTTTAGTGCAACAGCTTATTATTTTGGCAAACTTTTATATGAGCAGTTGCATGTGCCCATTGGTTTGGTAAACATAAGCTATGGCGGCAGCCCGGTAGAAGCTTTTATGGATGAAAACACATTGAAAAATTTTCCTGAAATTACAATACCCTCTAAAACAGATACCGCTGTTAAGTTGAACAATAAAGTGGCCACCGTTTTATATAATGGTATGCTGCGTCCTTTTTTAGGCTATACTATTAAAGGCTGCATTTGGTATCAGGGAGAAAGTAATAACGACCGTCCGCAGCAATACGAAACCTTGTTTCCTGCTTTTGTAAAACAAATACGTGAACAAAGCGAACAGGGAGATTTTGCATTTTATTATTGCCAGATAGCGCCATACAATTACAATAATTATACAGCCGCAAATGCTGTAAATAATAACTCTGCTTTTTTACGGGAGGCACAACGTAAAGCATTGGCAAAAATACCCAACAGCGGCATGGCAGTACTTATGGATATTGGGGAAGAGTTTAATATACATCCAATGGATAAAGCAACTGGCGGTAAACGGCTTGCTTACATGGCCCTTGCAAAAACATATGGCAAAAAAGGTTTTGCTGCAGAAAGCCCCAATTACGAAAGTGTAAGCTTTGCCAATGGTATTGCCACTATAAAATTTACCAATGCTCCCAACGGGCTCACATCATTTGGTAAGCCATTACAACAGTTTGAAATTGCAAGTGTAAATAAAATTTTTCGTCCTGCAAAGGCATTGGTTAACGGGGGAAATATTATTGTATCTTCTCCAGAAGTAAAAGAACCTGTTGCAGTACGTTATGCATTTAAAGATTTTGTGGTGGGAGATTTGTATAGTACAGAAGGTTTTCCAGTAAGCAGTTTTAAAACGGATGACTGGTGATTTTATAAATGAAATAAAAAAAGTCTTGTTATTAACTAACAAGACTTTAAAAGATTTAGGAACAGAGGGTTACTATTCTTCTGTCTTAGTTTCTTCAGATGCTGGTGCCGCTGGTGCTTCTGCTACTTTTCTTACTACGGGCTGGTTACGCCTGTCCATGCGCTGTTTACGGTGCGCCGACTGACGTTTAGCAATGTGAGCATCGTGTTCAACACTCCATTTAGTAAATTTTTCCATAGCAGCCGCTTCGTCAAAAAGGCCTAAACCTACTCCACGCAGCAAATGCTTTAGGTACAACACACCTTTAAAGCTAAGGATACGGCGTACAGTATCGGTGGGTTGAGCACCTTTTTGCAACCAGTCCAAAGCCTTTTGACGATCTACCGCAATAGTTGCAGGAACCGTTAATGGATTGTACGTACCTAATTTTTGAATGAATTTCCCATCACGTGGGCTTCTTGCATCTGCCACTACAATAAAGTAGAATGGTCTTTTTTTTGAGCCATGCCTTTGCAGTCTCATTTTTACAGCCATAAAATAGAAATTTTAGGTTGTTAATAAATAGGGTTAACTCCTTAAATAAGGATTGCTGCAAATATAGAACGGAACAAAGGGGCTACCAAATTTTTAAATCAACCAATGTTAATAATTGATTTTGTTTAATTTTTACCCATTTTTAGAAGATATTGCCTAATCGTTCAGCCTTTTTTTTTGAAACTTAACGCTTCCCCATACCAGGCATCATGCGGCCCATGGGCATTTTATTCATCATTTTCATCATGCCTTTCATTTGTTCAAATTGTTTTAAAAAAGCATTGAGTTCGGTAATGTCTTTACCGGCTCCCTTGGCAATTCGGGCTTTGCGGCTTGGATTTATCATATCGGGGTTGCGGCGTTCTTCCAGCGTCATGCTGCTTATAAGGGCTTCTATACCTTTAAAAGCATCATCATTAATATCTGCATCTTTAATTTGTTTGCCCACACCGGGTATCATACCCATCAGGTCTTTTAGGTTGCCCATCTTTTTTATCTGCTGTATCTGTGTAAGGAAGTCTTCAAAGTCAAACTGGTTTTTACGAATCTTTTTTTCCAGTTTACGGGCCTGCTCTTCATCAAACTGTGCCTGCGCTTTTTCCACCAGGCTAACAATATCACCCATGCCCAGAATACGCTGCGCCATACGCTCCGGGTAAAACACATCCAGCGTATCCATTTTTTCGCCACTGCTGGCAAACTTTATGGGTTTGTTTACAGTATATTTAATAGAAAGGGCAGCGCCACCACGTGTATCACCATCCAGCTTAGTTAATACAACACCGCTAAAATCAAGACGGTCGTTAAAAGCTTTGGCAGTGTTAACCGCATCTTGTCCAGTCATACTGTCCACCACAAATAAAATTTCCTGTGGGTTTAGTGCTTTTTTCACATTAGCCACTTCCGTCATCATCACTTCATCTACTGCAAGGCGACCGGCAGTATCAATAATAATAACGTTTTTGTTTTTGCTTTTTGCTGCTGCAATGGCATTTTGTGCAATGCTTACTGCATCTTTATTTTCTCTTTCGCTGTATACTTCCACACCAATTTGTCCGCCCAGCACTTCTAGCTGGTCAATAGCTGCAGGCCTGTAAATATCGCAGGCAACCAATAGGGGGCTTTTGCCTTTTTGTGTTTTAAGATAATTGGCCAGTTTACCACTAAAAGTGGTTTTACCGCTACCTTGTAAACCAGCTATTAAAACAATGGCAGGAGCGCCGTTAATATTAAAATCGCTGGCTGTGCCACCCATTAATTCGGTCAGTTCATCCTGCACAATTTTAATCATTTGCTGTCCGGGGTTAACGCTCAGCAACACTTTTTGCCCAAGTGCATCTTCTTTTACTTTATCAGTAAACTCCTTTGCAATTTTATAGTTTACGTCGGCATCCACTAATGCACGGCGAATATCTTTAACGGTGTTGGCAATATTAAGCTCACTAATACGGCCTTGGCCTTTAATGTTTTTAAAAGCGCTTTCTAGCTTTTCACTTAATGAATTAAACATGACTACTGTAAATTTTAAGGCTGCAAAAATAAGGAATTAAAGGGGCAGGCAGCTACAGTAAATTTGCGGCTGAGGAAAGCAGGTAAAAAACGGGGTGTATGCTTTGAGAAAAATGGCTGTTACACAACAGCATTGTGAAAAGATGTATTTGCAGCGTCAGCAATTTTTAACTGTAAATCATCTGGGGCAAAAGGTTTTTGTACCACATTCGAAAATCCTTTTTTTGCAAGGTAATTATCCATATCGTCAAAGCTTGCCGCAGTTAACGCAATAACCGGCATATGCGGAAACTGTGTTTTAATAATTTCTGTGGCTTCATAGCCGTCCATTATAGGCATGTCCAAATCCATCAGCACAACATCTGGCTTATTTAATATTGCAAGATCGGCGGCTTCTTTTCCATTATTGGCAACGGTTATATTATGATTCCATTTTTGCAACAGTTTTTTAGCCACCAATTGATTTATTTTATTGTCTTCTGCCAGTAAAATATTTAAGGGCTGCAGGTTTGCAGTTGTTATTGTTGTTGTTTTGGCCCACTGTTTATCTGCTGCTGAAGACATGTGCAGCCTTATTGAAAAACTAAATGTGGTTTGTATGCCAGGATTGCTGTTAACCTGTAATGTGCCACCCATCAGCGATACAATTTTTCGGGCAATGCTTAAACCCAAACCAGTGCCGCCATATTTTCTGGTAGTTTTGGCGTCGGCCTGCGTAAAGCTTTCAAAAATTTTATCTGTATGCTCGCTCTTAATTCCAATACCAGTGTCGGTTACTGAAAAATCTACAAGGTAGTGGCGCTTTTCTTTATGCTCTGCTATATTTATTTTTAAAGTAACGCTGCCTTTTTCTGTAAATTTAAAAGCATTGCCAAGCAGGTTTATCAGTACCTGGCTTAATCTCACTTCATCACCTTTTACAAATATATCTGCAGGGCCGGTAGTTTCTAAGTTGTATTTAAGGCCCTTAAGCAAAGCTGTGCCGGCAAAAATTGATTTTATTTTATCAGCAAAACGGAGCAGGTTAAAACGTTTGCATTCCAGTTCCGCTTTGCCAGCTTCAATTTTTGCAAAGTCGAGTATATTATTAACTATCTGTACTGTATGCTCCGAAAGATCCTGCAGGGTTTTAAGATGCGAATGTTGTGCAGGTAAATAAGCTTCATCCAGCAAAATACGAGATGTGCCAATAATACCATTTAAAGGGGTACGTATTTCATGGCTCATATTGCTTATAAATCTTGCTTTTGCACCATCAGCTTCTTCAGCGGCACGCTTTGCTTTTAAAAGTAGTTCCTTAGCCTTTTTACTTACAGTAATATCCCTGCTGCCAAAAGTAGCCCCATGTATATCTCCATTTTTATCTAAAATTGGCACTGCCTTTATTTCATAAACCCTGCTGTTAAGTTCCACTTCTTCTAAAATTTCTTTGCCGGCAAGTACTTTTTCATATTGACTTTTAAAGTTTTCCGGAAGCGTTTCCCAAATTTGATGTGTACGCAGGTTGGTGCCGCAGGTTAAAGGTGCTGTAGTAAATTCATGTTGTATTGATTTTAGATATTTACTGTTGGCTACAGTAAGGGTATAATTGTTATCAATACTCCATATAGAGGCTTCGGAATTATCTAATGTAGCCTGCAGGCTGAGGCTTTGTGTAACCAGCTGCTGGTGTTTGTATACATTATTTAAAATCATGTAGCCTGAAAAAAGCACAAAAAGTAAAAAGCCTACAATCAGGTTTAAAGCTTCTAATTGTTTCAGCTGTTCCTGATTTAGTTGTGCCGTGGATGTCAAAATAGTTACAGAAAAGTATCTGGAAATTATCATGTACAAAAGCGGAAGCAGCGTAAATATTACAATGGGCAGCTTTTGTTTTTTTAGCCTGAAAACATTCATGGCGGTAGGCAAAAATGCAAACAGGTATATGTAGTTAAGCCCCTGCTTATTCATATACTGGTCAAACGTTATTACTATAAGGTTAACACTTATAATAAGCCAGTATTTACCTGCTGTAATAAATTTCAGCTTAATAATAATGTAATAAACATAAAATGCTAAAAGGCTTACCGATGCATAATAAAAAAAATGTGCTTCATGGGTTATGTTCAACACCTTTACACCTGTAAAATACAGACAAAACCCTGCAAGCGTACCTAACCATATCATATTGGCATATACAAGCTCACGAATATTTCTGTTAGGCAGTATTTCGGTTACTCCATTAAGCCTTATATGATTAAACAGACTTCTTAACAACTGAAAAGTAATTTTTTTGTATAGAATAATAACTACATAACGTTACAAATAGAAAAAAATTTTGCTGCAATGTTTCAAAAATGAAAAAAAATAAAAGCCTTATAAATATCCCGTATAAATTGTGACGCCTGGAACAAACTAAAAAGCATACACGATTTAATGTGTATGCTTTAATTATAAGTTTTGAGTAAGTTATTTAAACATGAGCAGCTTTGCGTATTTTTTCCTTTTCTTTTATAAGCAGTTCTGTTATTTTAATAATTATGTTTATTACAGCACCATGATCCTGTCTCATTTCATATAAGGAATTTTTTTGCTGGTACTTATCTTCAAGGCTTTTTAAAAACAGTGTTATTTGCGGAAAACCGATATAACCAAACACAGGCGAATGATAATGCAGCTGCTGGCGAATAAGGTTTTCGTTCTCGTTTTCAAAAGCTATGTTTATTTCATCCAGCATTTCATGCTGGGCACCTAAAAATGCGTCAAATACTTCTGTTATGCTTTCGGTGCAGCCATCGTACATTTTGTGCAGTTCGGGTATGTTTATTTCTAACTCCATGGGTAAAGATTTACTTGTTTATTATTGTTGAATTACTGCTGTTATTTTTTCTAATTTTTTATATAAATCATCAGGCGCAAATGGTTTTTGTACATAATCGCAAAAGCCATTTTGCTTTAAATGCTGTTTCATATTTTGAAAAGCTGCCGCTGTAAATGCAATTGCAGGAATGTTGCTGCCGCTTTGCCTTATTTCTTTAAGGGCATCATAGCCGTCAAGCTCGGGCATTTCAAGGTCCATTAAAATTGCATCAAAGTTTCCTGCACCAAACATATCTACGGCCTGTTTGCCATTATATGCTTTTTCGTAAGTTACACCCCACTTGTCCAAAAATTTAGTGGCAACTTTCATGTTAATCATATTGTCTTCAGCAATAAGCACTTTAAGATGGCTGAATTGTTTTTGAGTAATTTTTTCTGTTACCACTTCGCTGGCTTCATAATTGTGTGCAATGGGTAAAGTAATGGTAAAAAAGAAACGGCTTCCTGCTTCGCTTTTGCTTTCTACTTGTAAGTTACCGCCCAATAATTTAATTATTTCCTTGCTTATGTTAAGACCGAGGCCAGTGCCTCCGTATTTACGTGTTGTTTTAATATCGGCCTGCATAAAAGGCTCAAAAATTATTTTTTGCTGTTCCTTGGTTATGCCAATACCCGAGTCTATTACACTAAATTCAATTAATTGACTATCGCTGTTTACTGCCTGCGCATTAATTTTTAAAGTAACAGCGCCTCTATGCGTAAATTTAATGGCATTACTAAGCAGGTTAGTAAGTACCTGGTTTAAACGGGTAGGGTCGGTTATTACATTGTTCTTAATGTTTTCGTCAATGTCTACAATAAAATCAAGCTCTTTGGCAATACACTGGTTTTTAAATGTAGATGAAAGGTGGTGTATAAAATTGCGGAAGTCAACGGTAATTTTCTCCAGTTTAATTTTCTGAGCATCCAGTTTGCTTAAATCCAGTACTTCATTTATTAGCATCAACATATGCTCTGATGAAAATTTAAGAATATCCAAATGCTCTTTTTGCTGCGGTAACGCTTCTTCCTGTAGCAGCAGGTTGGTAGTGCCAATAATACCATTTAAAGGCGTACGCAATTCGTGGCTCATTTGCGATAAAAATCTTGATTTTACTTCAACCGATTCTTCTGCTTTTTGTTTTGCATCCTGCAATTCCTGCAGCATTCGTTTCTTTTCTGAAATATCTGTTACAGTAATCTTTTTGTAGCGCTTGTGGTTATACCAAAATTGCACAATGGTAACACTTGCCGGAAACGCAGAACCGTCTTTTCTTATGCAGGTAAGCTCACCGTCCCAGCTGCGGCTGCTGCGCAGGCGCTGTATAATCGTATCAAATTTCTCCGCCGCTCTTGTTTCAGCAAAAAGATTAAACAGTATTTCGCCCTGCAGTTTATTGCTGTCTGTACTGCGAAAAAGGTTTTCTGAAGTGGCATTATTATTTATTACAGCATCACTTTCCATATCTACTATTAAATCTGCAGATAATGAGGTATTGAAAATAGTGTCTAAAAAAACCTGCTGGTTTTTTAAGTATCGCTGTTTATCCCAGTTGTCTTTCGCAAGGTAATATGCCATCCACACTGTGGATCCAAAAGATACAAAAAGGTTTATGCCAAAATTAATCCGGGAATCATTATTGTCAATCTCCTGCAAAATTGGTTTTTCGCCGGCAATTACAAAAGTTAAGATGTATGACGAAAAACAAATGGCAAGTGTTACCCACGTAAGCCGTTTAGATACGCCATTTATTAAGAATATAAAACTGAGTGTGCTGGTAAAAAAGAAAAGGCTTGAGCCGGAGCGCATGCCTTCTATATAGGTTATTAAAGCAAGTGTAATATTAATGATACACAATACAAATACGTATGATGTTGCTTTTCGCCCCTTGCGTAAAAGATACCACGCCAGTAATACTAATAATGTACTTGTTCCCGTAATGGCAAGGCTTAAATACATTTCGTAAACTAAATTCATTACAGAACAGCCCAGCAGTATTAAAAATGCAACAATCTGGTAATTAGTAAGCCTTTTTACAAATGCATGATCAGTTTTAGACAAAGCATTGCTAAGTGGCCTTACCACATTTTTCGAAAGCAAATCATTTTGCCCTTTTTTAGCTGATTGTATTGTAAGTAACATTTATAAGGATATTGAAAATCCGGAAACTAAAAAGAGAAACGGAAAAAAAGGCATTTTCTTGCGTTCATCGAAAATTTGTCTAAATATTGCGACAATTTATATCAGTTTGCATAATGTATATATTGCATGTGTAGGCAATTTTGCCCTTTTTTTGTAACAATACAAATCTTGGTGCCAAAAATATTACGCACCGGCAGCCTTACTCAAACTGTTTAGTTAATTTGCCGCTATGCAGTTGCATACCACTACGGGATATAAAATTATTACCCAATTACTGGCACAAAATCAGTACCGCCCTTTTGATTTTCAAGAGCAGGCATGGCAGCATATTATTAATTGTAAAAGTGGTTTAGTAAATGCCCCAACAGGGTGTGGCAAAACGTATTCAATTTTTTTAGGCGCTTTAATTCAGTTTATAAATAATAACCCCAATAATTATGCTGCATTAAAAACCAACGGGCTGCAGTTGTTGTGGATTACTCCGTTAAGGGCGCTGGCAAAAGATATTGGCCGTGCCATGGAAGATGTAATAAACAAACTTGGTATGCAATGGCGTGTGGGTATTAGAAACGGCGATACCAGCATGAGCGATAGAGAAAAGCAAAAACGCCAAATGCCCGAAGTACTGATAATAACACCGGAAAGTTTGCATTTGTTGCTGGCACAAAAAGACAATACCAAAATTTTTAATGCACTTAAAATAATTGCCGTGGATGAATGGCACGAGTTGATGGGGGGCAAGAGAGGGGTGCAGGTGGAATTGGCATTGTCCAGAATAGTAAATGTGCAAAAAACATTGTTTAATACACTATGTTCGTTATGGGGCATTTCTGCAACTATTGGAAATTTAGATGAAGCAAAAGAAGTGTTGCTTCAACCAATGCAAAAACTGCACGTCGCCAGTGAGTCAGCTGCCGCTTCTGCTAAGGTATTTGGAGAAACTGTACGTGCCAGTGTAAAAAAGCAAATAGAAATACATTCTATTTTTCCAGATGAGATTGAAAAATACCCATGGGCGGGACATTTGGGAATAAAACTGGTTGATAAAATTTTGCCCATTATCAACCAAAGTAAAACAACGCTTGTATTTATTAATACACGTGGTATGACGGAAATGTGGTACCAGGCTTTATTAGCAGCAGCACCAGAACTTGCAGGAGCAATAGCATTACATCACGGCAGTATTGAACAGGAACTGCGGTTGTGGGTGGAAGAAAATCTGCATACCGGTAAATTAAAAGCTGTAGTATGCACCGCCAGCCTTGATTTGGGGGTTGATTTCAGACCGGTGGAAACTGTTATTCAAGTAGGGTCGCCGAAAGGCGTTGCCCGTTTTTTACAAAGGGCAGGCCGCAGCGGCCACAGCCCCAATGCGGTAAGCCGCATTTATTTTTTACCTACACACAGCTTAGAATTAGTGGAAGCTGCTGCATTAAAAAAAGCGGTGGAGGAAAATTTTATTGAGAGTAAACCACCATTATTGTTATGTTATGATGTGCTGATACAGTATTTGTGTACACTTGCCGTGGGTGATGGCTTTTACCCCGAACGGATTTTTAACGAAGTAAAAAACACTTTTTGTTTTAATGATATTACTAAAGATGATTTTTTAGAAATAATAAAACATATTACTGTCGGCGGCACTGCATTAAGCCAATATGATGAGTATAAAAAAGTGGAGATTATGCCAGACGGGCTGCATAAAATAAATAACAGGCGCATTGCAATGCGCCACCGCATGCATATTGGCACCATTGTAAGCGACGCTATGCTTAAGGTAAAGTTTATGAGCGGCGGTTATATTGGTGTTATTGAAGAGTATTTTATAAGCCGCCTGGAACCAGGCGACAGCTTTACCATTGCGGGCAGAAACCTGGAATTGCTGATGATAAAAGATATGACGGTGCTGGTAAAACTGTCGACCGCAAAAAAAAGTGTTATACCCAGCTGGCAGGGTGGCCGCATGAGTTTTACCAATAACATGGCGGCAAAATTGCGGCAGGCGCTTGATACCAGCCATAAAAAAAATAACATTGCCGAGCTGCAGGTATTACAACCTTTATTTGCGCTGCAAAATACATTAAGCCGTGTGCCTAAGCAGGATGAACTGCTTATAGAACACATTGCCACCAGAGACGGGTATCACTTATTTGTATACACTTTTGAAGGACGTTTAGTACATGAGGCAATGGCAGCTATTTTAGCATACCGAATTAGCCGAATTGTGCCAATAACATTTTCTTTTGCTATGAATGATTATGGCTTTGAGTTATTGAGTGACCAGCCAATACCTGTTGATGACAGTAATGTGTATGAATTATTCAGCGAAGAAAATTTATTTGAAGACATACAAAAGAGTGTGAACAGTACCGAAATGGCAAAGCGTAAATTCAGGGATATTGCGGTTATTGGTGGTTTAATTTTTCAGGGTATGCCGGGAGAAAAACAAAAAGCAAGGCATTTGCAATCATCTGCATCGTTATTGTTTAAAGTTTTTAATGAGTATGAGCCCAACAATATATTACTAAAACAGGCGTATGCCGAAGTGTTTGAGCAGCAGATGGAGGAAACAAGGCTTAGAGATATGCTGCGACGCATTCAAAAAAGTAAAATTATCATTACAGTTCCAGAGAGATTAACGCCATTTTGCTTTCCGCTTAAGGTTGACAGTATTAGAGAAAATATGAGCAGCGAAAGATTAGAAGACAGGGTTAAAAGAATGCAGGAACAATTAACAAAGTAAATTTTAATGCCGTCATTCATTCAACATACAATAGGCAACAACAGTTTTATACTGCATTATAACCGCATTGTTTTTTGGGAGCAGCAAAAAGTATTAATACTGTCCGATTTGCATTTAGGCAAAACCGGACATTTTAGAAAAAGCGGTATTGCTATACCAAATGCTGTAATGAAAGAAGATATGCAGCGACTGGTGGATGCCATTCAGTTTTTTAAACCTGTACAACTTGTAATTGTGGGTGATATGTTTCACAGCGTGGCAAACAAAGAGCATGAATTATTTTTAAAATGGCGCAACGATTTTTCCAATATAAAAATACTGCTGATAAAAGGCAATCATGATATTGTACCGCATGAGTGGTACCGTAACGCTGCTATAGATGTTGTTGAAGGAAACTGGCGTTTAAATGATGTTGCTTTTGTGCATCAGATGGAAGATGCGGATGAAGCACTATTGCAATCTTGTTTTTACTTCAGTGGTCATATACATCCGGCTGTAAGTATAAAAGGGCTGGGTAAACAGTCGTTGCGTTTTCCCTGTTTTTTCTTTACAAAAAATTTTGCTGTATTGCCTGCATTTGGAAAATTTACCGGAACCTATTTAATGGAGCCTGCAAAAAATGAGAAAGCTTTTGCGGTGGTTAATAACAGCGTAATTGCTTTTTAAATTACTGCAGCTTCAGCAGCAATTTTACAATCATTCTGTAATTAATATAGGCCGACAGCATAATTAGCGCAGCGGCAATAACAACAATAATCCAGTGTATATAAATTGGTAATACATCTCCAATGCCTTGCACATTGTATTTAAAAGCAACATGCAGCAATGCAGTTATAACTACAGCAACAACAATTACAGTTACGTAAACCGGAATGAGTTTTTTTGCAACGGTTTTGCTTAGCCAGGCAGGGGAGTAGCCCAATGTTAAAAGCAATTGCAGATTTTCTTTGCTGCGGGCAATCATTAACTGTAAATAAAAAGCAAATATTGCCATTGCCAGTAAAATGACCAGTACACCAAAACCGCCCAAGCCACTTACAATACCCTGCAGTATTTGTTTAATTCGACCAAAACGGGTTTTGTCTTTATTGATATGATAATTTTTGGTTGATAAAAAATTAAGCAGCGCTGTGTTGTTGGCGTCTTTTGTTTTTAAATAAATTCGTGATGCCGGAACATTGCTGATGCCTGCAAATTTCTGGTTGGCCATTTGCATAAAATTTTCTGGAACAATAATGGAATTAATGCGGTCGCTTAGTGCAACAATATGGCCACGGTATTGCTGTGTGCCACCGGGCCCATAACATTCCAGTACAAGATTAATGTTTGTAATGGTTGCTGCAGAAAATTGCGGCAAATCCTGCCCCAGCGCAAATACATTATACATCTCTAAAAAATCAGCAGAAAGAATGATGGGTACATCCAATTGCCCTTCTTTCCAAAAAAATGATGGAGGCACTGTGTCAATAAATTTTTCATCCAGTGCTTCGGCAAATAAATCGGTGCTAAAAGGTAGCAGGCTTCCTGCACTGGCACGTAATTTAAACTGGTTGGCAACAGAGGGCGCAATGTCGTCAATAAAGGCTTGTTTTTTTAAGTCACCAATTTCCGCCATTGTAAAACGGTTGTCATCCGTCATATTTTCATTAGTAATTGTTTTGGTAACCGGTATAAAATCATAACCGTTTCGCTTAGGGTCTTTGTCTTTAAGCAACTGGTTTATGTTTATATACAATTGTACCGAACATAATAATAGCACTACCCCAACGCACAACCCAAAATAACTCAACAGCCGGGATGCTTTGTTTTGATGGGTATTTAAGTAAGGCTGTATATTTTTATAAATAAGCGGCATTAACTAAAACTTTGTTGAGTAAATGTTATTTATCTAAATGCAGAACTCACTGTGTTGTTAATAGCAGTGTTTTGTCAGCTTTAAAATATTCTATTGCTTTCAGGTCCGCTAAAATAATAGCTGCATTTCTGGCATTGGCTTCTTCTTCCATTAATTCCATTGCTTTTTTTCGGTTGGCTTCATCTAAATGGCTAAAGGGTTCATCTAGCAATAAAAATTTAAAGGGCTGTTGCAATGCCCGTATAATAGCTATGCGCTGCTGCTCTCCATAACTGCAGTTTTTGCAAAGCATGTGCAGCTTATTGGCTATGCCCAGCCTTGCAGCCATAGCAGCTATTTTATTTTCGGTATGGTATGGTTGTAGCTGTTGCTTAACTTCTATATTTTGTAAAACAGTTTGCTCTGGAAATAAACGCATGTCCTGAAAAACAATACTTATAAACTGCTGTCGCTGCGCTGCAAAATCTTCTGCTGTGTAATTGCTAATGTTGTTGCCGTCGTAATTAATTGTACCGTCATAGTCTTTTCGCAGCCCGTATAAAAAATGAATGAGGGAAGTTTTACCGCTGCCACTTGGCGCTACTATCTGTATTTTTTCGCCTGCATTAAATACAACAGCCTGATTCCAGATTTGAGAGCTGGAAACTTTTTCTTCTTCGATAAAAGAAGGCACAACCTTTTGCAGTGATATTTGCATAAAGAAAAGAAGCCTTCATTTTAAGAAGGCTTTATGGTAACGATAATTGGTTTATTTTTTTGATGCAGCAGCAGGCGGTGGGGGCGGAGGAGGGTATAATGTTTTAGCCTCCAGTTCCATTTCTTTATCCCTCTTTTCTTTTTCCTTTTTTGCAATGGCACCCAGCTTGCCTAGGTATTGATTAAGCTGTTTTAAGCTGTTGGCATTTTTATCCAGTAAATTAATTTCAAAGGTAGATGTCATGCCTCCATTGTTAAAATCGCCGCCTTTCATATAAGCATTGTCCCAAAAAGCAAGTGATGCATCGTAAGCAGCTTTAATACTGCTATCTGCTGTTAGATTTTTTTCCATCGACTTCAAAATATATTGTATGTTAACATAACCACCCATGGATTGTCCAGTAATTTTATGGATAAAATCAAAGTTGCTGTTACCCCCCGCTACAAATTTATCAACGCTTTCTTTTGAATTACCTAATGCAAAGTAGTTGCCGTTGTTATTAAAACTAATAGGCGTGGATTCAGGTGAAGGCATGTTTTTTCCTAATTTTTGACCGGCCTTCATCAACTTGTTAAAAGCATCTTTATCTCCAACTGAAGTTGCAAAAAGAAACTCAGGAGTTTGATCAAAAAAATGTCCGACATGCGTAGCTTTATTGCCAGAATCAATGATTATAGTATCAGCTGGGGCTTTTTTAAAATCTGAAATAGCCAATACAATATCTCCTTTATTCGCCTTAATAAAATCGTCTAATGTAAAACCCAAAAAGGCGAGGCCCATATTTGCGTATGCTTCCACGCCCATTAGTTTTACAAGCTCTTTAATGCCTTCTGGTTTAAAATTCATTGCAAGCACAAATGCAACATCTTTAGCAGGCAGTCGCTTTAACAGAGTCTCATCTGTTTTGCCGCCATATTTTTCCCATATTGCTGCTACTTCTTTACTGGCATAACTCTTTGTATCAAACAAAATTTTCCCATTTTCAAAATTTACAGTGGCTGTTGTTATGCTGCCTTTGTATAATTTTTCTATGTCAATATTCAGCATTTTAAGGCCGGCTTCTTGCATTGCTCCTTTATTCAGTTCTTCACTGTTCATCCAAAAATGCAGGTCGCCTGTTTTTTTTACCAGCTCTGTAAATTTTTCATTTTTACCAAGAGACTTATCTTCTTTTAAATTGAAAATATCTTTACATGTTTTAATCATGTCTCTTCCGGTTGATTTATAGGTAACAGATGAATCATACATGTTGGGCCTGTAATTTGCCGCATTCAGTTCATCAATA
Source organism: Chitinophagales bacterium (assembly GCA_020059395.1). Taxonomy (GTDB): domain Bacteria; phylum Bacteroidota; class Bacteroidia; order Chitinophagales; family Chitinophagaceae; genus Ferruginibacter. The sequence goes on from JAGVCC010000401.1 coordinate 15,158, forward strand.
TTACTTACATACACAAACCTTTCTTTGTTCCACCCAA
>JAGVCC010000426.1 GCA_020059395.1 Chitinophagales bacterium
ACAGAATATGCTGCTATAATAAATGAAGGAAGCACCGTGGCCGGTGGTAATGTCATCTTTCCTGATTTATCTAAAATTGGCGTTGGTACCAACTGGCAAGATGAAATTTTTAAAACTGCCGCCATGCAAAGCCACAGCGTAGCTGCAAGAGGCGGTGCCGATAAAATGAATTATTTTTTAAGTGCCGGTTTTCTTAATCAGGGTGGTATTGTTGGAGGTAACGATAAATCTAATTTTAGCCGCGGCAACTTTACTGCAAACTTAAGTTTTGATATTACAAGCAGGCTTAAGTTTATTGTAAACACAACAGGTGTACTGCTTAATGGCAGGGGCATACAGGAAAACTCATTTAACAGTGTAATAGGCAGTGCACTTAACTACGACCCTACAGTACCGGTGCAAAACAACGTACCTAATACCGTTGGTCAATACGGTTTTAGCAGATTATTGCTGTCGGAAATTTTTAATCCGCTTACCAAACTGGAAAATACCTATAACAAAAATGCCGGCAATAAATTATACGGCAAGTTTGAATTGCAGTACGATGTGCTTAAAAACTTAAAACTGTCGTCACGTTTTGGATATACCAAATACGATGGTATAAGTAAAGGCTTTACACCGCTTGTATTCTGGGGTTTAAATAATGTAGATAATTCTATGAATGCAGATGGCTCTACTGTAACAGGTAAGCACAACAGTGTATCTCATGAAAAAACAAGCAACTTTAATTACACTTGGGAAAGCTTTGCCAACTACAATTTTAAAATAAAAGAAGATCATAGTTTTGAAACAGTAGCTGGTTTTTCACTGGCAAAAACTTCGGGCAATGCAGCGGGTGCCAGCAGGCAGGATGTGCCTTTTAACAGCTGGACTTTTGCAGATTTTACGGCAGCAACCGGCAACAACAATGCTACTAATACCAATGCATTAACCGGGTATTATTATCAATATTTCCGTAAAAATATTTCTGGTTTTGCAAGGGTTAATTACGATTATCAGGAAAAATACTTAGCCTCATTTACGGCACGCCGTGATGGTTCTTATGCTTTTGGTACAGATAATAAATATGCAAATTTCTTCTCCGGCTCCGCAGGCTGGGTGGTAACAAAAGAAAATTTCTTTCACTCAAATTTTATTGATTATTTAAAAATACGTGGTAGCTATGGCTCTATTGGTAACGAAAATGTAGACCCACAATTTGTAAGTATTGTAACCGGCGGTCCAAGCTACGGGCCAACTGCCAACAGTAACGGTTACACATTTAATAATGTTTTTTATCCAGGTTCTACTGTAGGCTCAGCATCAAACGATGCCTTGCGCTGGGAAAAACAATTACAGTTTAATGCCGGTTTCGATATTACTTTCTTTAACCGGAAATTTTCGTTAAGTGCAGACTATTTCCAGAAAGAAGTAGATGGTTTATTATTTACGCCTAACGGCTCTCTTTACCTTGGAACAGTGCCACCTCCTGCAGCAAATATTGGTTCTACCAAAAGCAGTGGTATTGACCTTTCATTAAATTTTAGTGACATTATTAGTAAAAAAATAAAAGTAAATACTACAGTTACTTTTACCACTGCCAAAAATGAAGTTACTGCCACTAACGAAGATGGTAGTGCACGTCTTCCAGGAGGTTTTTATTTTAACGGACAGTCGCAAAATGTTACATTTTTTGAAAAAGGCCAAACCCCTGGCTATTTCTACGGCTATAAAACCGATGGATTGTTTCAAACAGCAGCAGATGTAACAAAGGGTGCAACGCAAACTGGTGCACAAGCGGGTGATATACGCTTTGTTGACGTAAACGGAGATGGTGTTATTAATGCGGCAGACCAAACAAAAATTGGTGATCCTTTCCCTGATTTTACAATGGGCTGGAACCTGAATGTAGAGTACAAAAATTTTGACTTTACAGCATTTACCTATGCATCTGTTGGCAATGATATTTACAGAGCTTACGAACGTAATGCCAACTACACCAATAAAGAAAGGTCTGTGCTGGCAAGATGGACAGGTGCCGGTACTACTAATGATGCAAGGCATCCCCGTTATTCTTTTACAGATGCCAACAGCAACATTCGTGTATCCGACCGCTATGTAGAAGATGGTTCGTTTGTAAAAATTAAAAATATACAGCTGGGTTATACATTTCCGGCATCGCTAACTAAAAAAGTGTTTAGCAGGCTGCGTATTTACGCACAGGTAAAAAATGCTTACACATTTACTAAGTACACAGGATTTGACCCTGAAATTGCTGGTGGTATTCTTGATACCGGAATTGACCGTGGCGCTTACCCGCAGGCAAGAACCTACGCAGTGGGTATTGACATTAAACTTTAATTTTTATTAAAACTCTGTAAAATGAAAAATATTAAAATAATTGGCGTGGTTTTATTAATTGCGTCGCTTGCATCCTGTAAAAAATGGATTGATTACAACCCCAGAGATGAATTTAAGATTTCAGACCTGGAATATTTGCAAAGCGAAAGCGACTACCGCACCATGGCAGTAAGTGTGTACACGCCTTTGCAATGGTTAAACCAGGCGGTGCCTGTAGGTGATATAGCATCAGACAATGCAGTAAGCGGCGGCGAAAACGCATCAGACGTTTTATCGTTGCAGCAAATGGATGATTATACACACACGCCTGTAAACTCAACATTAACCGAACTATGGCAAAGTGCATATGAAGGTATTAACCGGGCAAACTATATGCATCAATATAAAAACACTAATAAAGCCGGGCAAACTGTAAACTTTACCGGTAAAGATGCCCTGTATGGAGAAATTTATTTTTTAAGAGCTTACTATTACTTTCATTTAGTACGCTTTTTTGGTGATGTGCCGTTGTTTACTGACAAACGTTTGGGTTTAACTGAATCTAAAACACTAACACGTTCACCTAAAGCAGATGTTTACAAACAAATTGAAGCAGACCTTACAACGGCTATTGCTGCATTGCCCATCACAAATACCGAAAAAGGAAGAGCAACCAAATATGCAGCACAGGCTTTATTGGGTAAAGTATTGCTGTATCAAAATAAATTTGATGCTGCTGCCACTATGCTGGAAAATGTGGTGAATGGCCCTTATAGTTTAGTATCGAATTTTGGAAGCATGTTTGTGGAAAGTGGTGAAAACGGACCAGAGTCTGTTTTTGAAATTCAGTATTCAAACACAACACCCTATTACAATTGGGGTGGCGTAACAAGAGGCCAGGGCAATTATGCCGTGCAGCAATGCGGTATACGTGGTTTAAACGGAAGCGCAGGCATGCCTTACGCAGCAGGCTGGAGCACAAATTTACCAACAACAAATTTGGCCAATGCTTATACCGCAGGTGATATAAGAAAAGCCGTAACGGTTTTAGATATTGAAGCATATAAAAATGCCAATCCTTCTTTTAATATTACTTACCAAGTGGCGCCTTTTAAAAACACCGGTTTGTATAATCAAAAGTACCTGCCCCGCAAAGGCGAAACATCTGGCCAGATAGAATTGAATTATCTGAATAACCAAAGAATCATTCGCTATGCAGATGTGCTGCTGATGGCTGCCGAAGCATTTAACCGTTCCACAACACCTAACGATACAAAAGCACAACTGTACTTAAACCGGGTACGCCGCCGTGCATTTGCAGTTAACGATGCCAGTAAAGATATTACTGCAACCGGTACTGCACTGCGCCAGGCTATTTGGGACGAAAGAAGACTGGAACTTGCTATGGAAGGCGACCGCTTTTTTGATTTGGTACGCACCGGACAGGCTGCAGCAAAAATTACTGGTTTTACAGCAGGCAAACATGAAGTGTTCCCTATACCTCAATTTGAAATTGAAGTTTCTGGCTTAACACAAAACAGCGGTTATTAATCATTACTAACAAAAACAAATTATAATGAAACTTTTAAAATACATTTTCAGCATAACAATTTTTGCAGTAATGGCAATGGGCTGTAAAAAAATAGCGAATGATGATATTTCTTTTTTAGAAACAGATGCTAACCCTGCCAATTTATCTGCATTTTTTGAAATTACGCAGGATAATACGGGCCTTGTAACCATTACACCAAATGGAGAGGGTATATCTTTTTACGAAATTTATTATGGCGATGCCACCACAACTCCTGTAATGGTACAGCCCGGAAAAAATACACAGCATGTATATGCCGAAGGTGTTTACAATGTTAAAATAGTAGGCCACAGCATTACCGGAAAAATTACAGAAGCCACAAAACAGTTAACGGTATCTTTCAGGGCACCGGAAAATTTGGACTTTACTATTACTGTTGACCCTAATAATAATTACAGAGTAACCGTAACAGCAACTGCATTGTATGAAACATTCTTCAGAGTGTATTTTGGTGCAGTGGCAAATGAGGTTCCAGTATCTTTTACCGAAGGAACAACTGCGGGCTACATTTACCCGTCAGTAGGTACTTACAATATAAGAGTAGTTGCATTAAGCGGTGGTGTTGCCACCACACAGTTAATTAAATCTGTTACAATTGTAGACCCCGTTTTATTACCAATAAACTTTGAATCACCTACAGTTAATTATGCCTTTACAGATTTTGGCGGTGGTGCAGTTACGAAAATTGCTAATCCGCAGGCAAATGGAATAAACACCAGTGCCAACGTTGGTCGCATGATTAAAAACGCACCGGAAGTATGGGCAGGCAGTTTTATTACATTGGGTACACCAATAGATTTTAGTGCAAACAAAGTTTTTCGCATGAAAGTTTTTGCACCAAGAATTGGCGCAAAGGTTTTACTGAAAGTGGAAAACCTTACCAATGGTGGTATAAGTTTTGAAAAAGAAGTTGCCACAACAGTTGCAAACGCATGGGAAGATTTGGCATTTGACTTTAGAACAATTAATACAGCAAACGCTTACCAAAAAATAGTATTAATTTTTGATTTAGGTACTGCGGGTAACGGCTCTGCAAACTTTACTTATTTGTTTGATGATATACGTTTAACCAATACATTACCAGGCGCACAAATTGACCTGCCTGTTACGTTCGATGTTGCTGGCGTTAATTATAATGTAACGGATTTTGGAAACGCACAATCTTTTGACGCAGTAGATCCAGTACTTGCAACAAACAATGTAAAAAGAACAGTTAAGCCAAATGGCGCAGAAACATGGGCTGGTACAACAATGGGCGTAGGGGGCACTGGTTTTGCAACACGTATTCCAATGGCTTCTGGTGCCACTAATATGAGTGTAAGAGTCTACTCGCCATCCGCTGGTATTAAAGTGCGCTTAAAGATTGAAGATCGCACTGACCCTACAAAATCTGTAGAAACAGAAGCTACCACAGGAGCTGCTAACACTTGGGAAACACTTGTGTTTAACTTTAATAACCAGGCAGCTGGCACTTCACCAATTAATTTTTCGTATACCTATAACATGGCATCAATATTTTTCGATTTTGGTGTTGTAGGCAATGGTAAAGTTTTTTATTGGGATGATGTTAGGTTTATTGGTGCTAATCCAAATGCTTTAGTACTTCCATTAGATTTTCAATCTGCTACCATTCCATACACGTTCACCAATTTTGATGGCGGTAATACTACTGTAATTGATAATCCACAAGTATCCGGCATTAATACCAGCACAAAAGTTGCCAGAATGGTAAAAAATGCCGGTCAAGTATGGGGAGGCAGTTGGATAGCTTTAGGCAATCCAATAAACTTTACAGGAACTACAAAAACATTTAGAATGAAAGTGTTTTCTCCAAGGGTAGGCGCTAAAGTATTATTGAAAATTGAAAACTTAACAGATGGTAGTATAGCTTTTGAAAGAGAGGTAACAACAACAGTTGCCAATGCATGGGAAAACCTTACGTTTGATTTTAGTGCTGTTAACACAGCTAATTCCTATCAAAAAGTGGTATTAATTTTTGATTTGGGAACTATGGGAGATGGCTCTGCAAACTTTACCTTTTTGTTTGATGACATTACACTTAACTAATTTTTTAAAAATATTATCATGACTAGTAAAATAAAATTAATTTTCACCTTGGTTTTTTTAACAGGAGTATTTGTTAGTGCCTGTAAAAAAACAGAGTATAAGTTTGGTGATTTAAAAGCACCGGCTGGCTTAACATTAACCACCGCAATAGCAGGGGTTGATGCTACCAACCCCAACGGAAACGGAAGCGGAACTGTAGTAGTTACTGCAGCTGCCGACAAGGCCCTGACCTACAATATTGATTTTGGAGACGGCAGACCCACGCAGGTGGTACCATCGGGTGTAATAAGTTATAAGTACGCTAACCCCGGCACTTTTGATTATACTATTACAGTAAATGCTGTAGGTACTGGCGGCATTATTTCCAGCATTACAAAAAAAATAAAAGTATTTGTAGCATTTGAAATTCCTGTTACCATGTTGCAGTCTTTAACCAATGGTTCCTCTAAAGTTTGGATTACTGATAAAGATGCTGTGGGGCATTTTGGTGTAGGCCCTACCGATCAGTTTGCACCAATATGGTATGCAGCGCCACCAAATACAAGAGAGGCCTGCGCATATGACGATGAAATTACTTTTAGTAAAGATGCCAACAACAATGTATTTATGAGTGTAAACAATAAAGGCGAAAACTTTTCTATTGGTGCAGCCTCTTCATTTTATGGTTTTGGCGGTGGCGATGCCTGTTATGCAATAAACACTGGCGGCAATAAAAAATTGGCCTTTATGGATGCAACAAGTGCATCTACCACGGCAAACTCCACCCGTATACAGTTTACAGTTCCGGGCAATGGTATTATAAATTTTGGTACAGGCGGCACCACATATGAAATACTGGCAATAACTAACACCAGTATAAGCCTGCGCAATATTGGCGCAGATGGAAATGCGTGGTATCAAAAACTAAAAAATAAATAATCATGAAGGCAGGTATTTATAATTTAATGGCCATTATCTTTTTTGCAGCTTTATTAAACAGCTGCAAAAAAGATAAAAACACCAGTGCTGATATGGTGCCGGAAAATTTAACTGTAACTGCAACACCCAGTACCGATGGCAGCGGAAATGTAACCTTTACGGCAGCAGCCACCAAGGCAGTTTCTTTCGACTATGAGTTTGGCGATGGTACCATTGCCACAGCCGCAAATGGTGCAGCAACACATAAATACACTTTAGTTGGCACTAATACTTTTACTGTTACAGTTACAGCAAAAAGCAGCAGTGGTGCCACTGCTAAAAAGGCCATACAGGTTACAGTTACTGTGCAGCCTGCAGTACCCGGTTTGGTATGGGCAGAAGAATTTGATGTGGATGGTGCACCTAATACAGCAAGGTGGGGTTATGATATTGGCACTGGCAGTGGTGGCTGGGGCAATAACGAATTGCAGTACTACACCAGCAGGCCAGAGAATGTAATTGTGCTAAATGGCGTTTTAAAAATTAATGCCATTAAAGAAGCATATAACGGCATTGCATATACTTCTGCAAGGTTGTTAACAAAAGATAAGTTTTCGTTTAAGTATGGTAAAATAGAAGTGCGTGCAAAAATTCCTGCTGGCGCTGGTACCTGGCCTGCAATATGGATGCTGGGTAATAACATAAATACTGCTGGCTGGCCTGCTTGCGGCGAAATTGATATTATGGAACATGTAGGCAACATTCCAAATAAAATACATGGCACATTACATCATCCTGGTTTTTCAGGAGGGAATGCAACAGGCGGTTCAACAATTATTACAGATGCCACTACAGCTTTTCATAATTATATAACAGAGTGGACTCCCACAGCTATAAAATTTTATGTAGACACACAGTTATATTACACTTTTGCAAACAATAGCAGCCTGCCGTTTAATCAAAACTTTTTTGTGATTTTAAATATGGCAATGGGTGGCAATTTTGGTGGTGCAGTAAGCCCGTCATTTACTTCGGCAACTTTTGAAATTGATTATGTAAGAGTGTATCAGTAATAATTTTACTGTGTGGCAAAAAATAAAAAATATAAGATGAAAAATATTTTAGAAAAGGGAAAACTTATATGCGCCATTGCAACAGGTTGTATTTTAATTAACAGCTGCACCTCTGTAACAGGTAAAAATGCGTCGGTAAAAAAAATAACTGATAGCGAAAAGGTTATTTTATTTGATGATTTTTCTGGTCCGGGGCTTGACAGCAGCCGCTGGAATGTAGAAGTAACCGGTATGCATGTTAACAATGAGCTGCAGGCATATGTAGATTCTACAGCAACTATTTCATTTACTGCCAATGCACAAGGTGCACAAAATGGCGCACTGGTGTTGCAGCCACGTTTTACACCCGGCTTTGTTACAAAAGACGGGCAGCAGTTTGACTTTATATCTGGCCGTATTAATACCAGTAAAAAAATTGATTTTACATACGGCACCGCATCGGCACGAATAAAACTAACCGCCGGAGCAGGGCTTTGGCCTGCATGGTGGCTCCTTGGCAATGGTATTTGGCCCGAAACCGGTGAAATTGATATTATGGAAAACATTGGTGAAAAAGACTGGGCCAATGCAGCAGTGCATGGTAAAGGTTACAGCGGCGATGCAGGGCTGGTAAACCGCCAATATTTTACAGACAGTAATGATGTAACTCAATGGCATGTATACGCTGTAGAATGGACGCCTGACACTATGGTTTTTAAATACGATGATGTGCCCATGTTTAGAGTTACAAAACCCATGACAACATTTTTTGGCCCATGGGCTTTTGAAACACCTAAATACCTGATTTTAAATTTTGCGGTGGGTGGTATATACCCGTATAAAATTAATGGCATTAAGCAACCGTTTTATGGTTTGCATGCCTCCACCTTAGAAATGATAAAAAAAGGGGAAAGTAAAATGCTGGTTGATTGGGTAAAGGTTACAAAAAAATAAGCAGCAGTTTGGTTTGAATATAAAAGCCAAAGGGCCTGAATTAAAAACTCAGGCCCTTTTACATTTTCTGCGGATACCGCAATTAGTATATATATATAGAGGATTAGCTGAATAAGCCGCCTTTCTTTAACTCACGTACGCCTTCGCCAATTAAAAAGCCATTTTGATAAATCATAATTTTATAATTGCCCTGAGCAAATTTGCTGCCTGGGGCAAAAGCAAACTCTACATTTTTCTTTTTAGCCGTTTCTATTTCTATTGGCAGCCTGGCTGTATATGATTTATCCCCATCTTCACGTGTAGCAAAAGTTTCTGCGCCAGAACTTATCGGTGTGCCGTCAGGCGCAATTACCACCACATACACATCGGTTGTGCCGTTTTGCGCAATGCGGTTAGTTACATCAAAACTCACCATTAACTTGTCTACTTTTTTTGCCTTGCTGTTTACTTTTTCTTTGCCATTGCGGCGAACATCAATAGGTGTAATGGCAATATTGCTTGCATTTAAGGTAGATGCTACATCCACTTTCTTTTCAAGCTGCTGCTTTACTTCGGTTGTGGCTGTAAGGTCCTGCGTCAATTTTTCTTTTTCCTGAGTTAAAACAACCTTATCGTTGTTTAAAGTTTCATTTTCGGTTGTAAGCCTTGCAACATCGGCTTCAAGTCCGGCAATTTTTTCATTTAATTCTTCAATCAGTTTTTTAGCTCTTGCAAGCTCTGCAGTACTTGCCTTTTTATTGTTTAAAATACTGCGGATTTCATTTTTTAACCGCCTTATTTCGCTTTTATTTTCGGCAACGGTGCTGTTTAGCTTATTATTAAGGTTGGTATTTTCTGTAGTCATCGAATCCAGACGGGCAAGCGAGGCATCAAAACTTGCCTGCAGGTCGCTTTTTTCATCGCCTGCTTTTGCAATTTGCGATTGTTGTTGCTGTATGGTTTCAGAATTTTTGTTTTTATCAACCATAGTATAGGCTCCCAAGCCTAAAATGCCGGCAGACAATACGCCGATAGCAATATTTTTATACTTGGCAGATTGAGAGGGCTTGGGTTGATTTTCCTGTGCAGGAGTTGGATAGTTAGTTGTGCTCATGATAATAGATTTATAAGTTTTTAAAATAGAAAAGGATTCAGTTTTTGGGGGCATCACTTTTCATTACCTGTGCCCAAAATTCCAAAACCGTGCCATTATTATTTTTTGTGGAAAATACAGCCTGTTAACAAAAGTTAAAAAAAGCCCAAACCCTTTACAGTAAAGGGTTTGGGCTTTGCTGAAATAAACTCTTATAGCGGCAAAAATATTAAACCTGGCGGTATAATTATTTTTTTACAAACGGCTTTATAGCGGCGGTAAATAAAATGCCGCCGCTTTTTAATTGAATAGCCCCTGCACCAATACCGCTTAAAGGCAGCTTAATATAAGGTGCTGCCATTACCTGTATGCGGCTAGTAAGACTGTATTTATAGCCGCCAGAAATTGTAACAACAGAAAAGAAATGTTTGTTTTCGTTTGAGTAAGTACGTTCGTAATTGTAATACTGGCCTGAGGGGGTTTTGTATTTGTAATTATAATATTCCTCTTTCATAATTACTGTTAACAGTCCACCACCGGCAAACCAGCTATGCTTTTTACCCTGTAAAAAGTTATAGCTGATGTTTACAGGAATTTCATACACTTTGCAATTAGCATTTATAAGCCACAGATTAGGGTATGTGGTGCCTGCAGGAAATTTATATTGAGAAGGCAGCGCATCGTACACTTTATTACTTACAAAAAAACCTGTACTTACTGTAAAGCGTTTAGCAATATTGTATGCGGCACTAACACCGTGTATAAACTTTGTTTTACCCGGCTTGGTAGTTGCTACATAACTTTTATCAATCCCACCGGAAATAAGAATTGCAAAATTGTTTTTAAAGCCCTTATTGCTGTTTTGCTTCTTTTGTGGTGTTGCTGTAACTAACTGTAGTTTTTCTGCGGTTGTATCTTTAGGGGCTGCAACTGTTATTTTATCTGTTACAACATTAGTGCTCACCGTTTCTGCAACTGTTGCATTATTTGCAACGCTGTTCACCGGCTCATCTGCCGCCATTTCATTTTCGTCTTCAACAGGTTTGGCAGCTTTTACTTTAGCCTTTGTTTTACTACCTGCATTTTTTTTAATTGAGGCATTTCCACCGCTGCCAGCGTTATCAGCTGCAATTGGTGCTGCATTTATTTTAACAGCTGTGTGGTTGTTGTTTTTTAGATTTTTTTTATTGCCCTGTATAATTTTTGTTGTTGTAGCCGCCGGAATATTGTAACTGTTTGCTGAACTGCCGGTTGTTACAGTTGTAGCTGCAGTAACAGGTTCTTCTATTGCAACAGTTGCAGTTTTTTGTATTGCAGCGTTTTTGTTTTCCTCTTTATTGTAAGGCGTTACAAACGGAGTGGTGGTATTTTCTTCAATAATATTATTACCAGTTGCTGCTTTAGTTTCTGTAGCGGCAATAGGCAAATCTGCAGCGGTATTATTTTTCCATGGCTGCATAACCCCGGTTACTATTGCCGCCCCACCAACTAATAAGAATAAAAGCCAAAAAAATAACGGCCTTCTTTTATCTTTTTTCTGTGGCAAATGCTTATCCAGCAGTGCATGCATTTTTCCCCAAGCTTCATCATCATAAGCAGGGTGATGCTGGCTTGCGGCATCATTAATTATCTTATCTAACTCTTCATCCTGCATTTTTAGTAAGTTTTATTAAAGTTTTACGTTCCAGTATTTTTTGTAACTGTTTACGTGCTTTTGCTAAATTGGATTTTGATGTGCCGGTTGATATACCTAAATGTTGTGCAATTTCATCGTGGCTAAAACCCTCTACTACAAACAGGTTAAGTACAGTACGGTATGCAGGAGACAGTTCCTGTATAAACCGGATAATCTCGTCAAACGAAATTTTATCAAGCGGTGTTTCGGTTACATCTGAAAGGTGAATTACTGAAGCATCAGGTCCTGCGGCAGCCTGATAGTACTTTTGGTTTTTTCTAAAATGGTCAATGGCGGTATAAATCATTATTTTACGCAGCCATCCTTTAAATGAATTAAGTGCATCTGTATAAGCAGGCCTAAACTGATGTACTTCTTTAAATACTTTTAAAAAGCCATCATTTAAAATTTCTGAGGCATCATCGTTACTATTTATATAACGGTTACATACAGACATAGCATAGCCATAGAAAGAGTGATACAGTTTTTTCTGACTCTCCCTATTATTAAGAGCGCAACCTCTTATAAGTAAGTTTAATTCTTCTTCTGTTAACAAATTATATTATACCGGTTTAAACATATCGTTAAAAACTCTGTGCCAGTTGCCCTAAAAGGTAGTTTTTTATTTATTACAAAAGCGAAAATATGATATTGCTTTGGTGCCACAGACTTCTTAAATAATGATTGTCAATAACATAAATGGTATTTACGCAACAATTTCAGTAATCATCCCACGTACAAATACTAAAATGTACCAGTTTACAAAATATATCTTTTTCAGTAGGGCTTACACACAATAAAAAGGTTATAAACAACGATTTATAACAGCGGTTTTAAAAACCACGTATCCTTACGAAAACAACAAGAATGAGATTAATCCGTATTGCAGCTGTTATACTTTTGGCACCACTGATTATGGCCAACAGTTTGGCCCCTGTTGTTTCTTCAAAACTTATTATAAAGCCTTCTTTCACTCCCGTAATTACAGGTGCAGTTAATAATGACTGTTACAGTGCATGGAATCTTACAGCAGCAGGATTGTCTAAAAATGCTTTTGAATATGCAGTAAAGGGTTACCAGCAACTGCTTGCAAAAAACAAACTGCAAAAAACCAACATCATTACAATTGTTGATTATAGCCTGCCATCCACCCAAAAAAGATTGTATGTGGTGGATATGGTGGAAGGGAAAATATTATTTCATTCTCTGGCAGCGCATGGACGAAATTCAGGTTTGGTTTATGCCAGCGATTTTTCTAACAAGCCATCATCTTTTAAATCAAGCCTTGGTTTTTTTATTACTGGCAATACATACATAGGCGCTAATGGTTATTCTTTAAAATTAAATGGTTGCGAAAAAGGTATTAACGATAAAGCAATGGAACGTGCCATTGTTATGCATGGTGCCGATTATGTAAATGAAAACTTTATACAGCAAAACGGTTACTTAGGCCGCAGCCACGGCTGCCCTGCAATACCAGTAACTATAAGTAAAAAATTAATTGATATAATTAAAAACGGCAGTTGCATTTTTCTATACAACCCTTCAAAAAATTACATTACACACTCAAAAATATTAAACAGTTAAGTTGTAAATTTTTATTGTTAGGCACGACAGGAAAAGATACCCCACCCTAAAAAAGTGGGGCATTCTTTTTATAACATAATAAGTGCTGCAGCAATTTGGCAAATGGTGCCAATAATTAAGCCCAAATAAAGATCGCCGTAGGTATGGTTACTTATGACTAAACGGCTGGTGCAAACAATGCCGGTTATTAAAAAAGCCAAGCTTAAAGGCCATGTCATCAACATGGTGTTGTATGACATAATTACTAAAAACAAGCCGATAACACCACCCATGCCCATGGCATGCATGCTTATTTTAAAATAAATATTGGCAAGCAGTGCTGCTGATGAAGTTAACAGCACACCAAAAAAGAAAGATGCATAAATTGAGGGGTACTGGCTTTGCTGACGGAATACATGCCAGGTCCAGAAAAAGAAAACACCACTGGCAATGTAGGGTATAATGCGGTCTTTTTGTGTGTGCAGAAAAATGGATTGTATAAAACCAAGGCCTTTTAAAAGCAGTACACAAAACAGTGGAAAAAAAACAGCATTTAATGCTACAATTAATACCGCCTGCATTTTTATTCTGGCATCAAACCCGGCTGCGTATGATGGGTGTACAAAAAGTAAAAAATACATTACATACAGCGGAATAAACAAAGGATGAAAAACGTAAGAAAAAAAATGGGCAGGTATCCTTAATAATACTGGCCATTTTATTTGCTTAATATCAGCTGCCTGTTCGTTAATCATCTTTATAATTCTTTTCTTAACCGTGCTACCGGAATGTTTAACTGCTCCCTGTATTTTGCTACGGTACGTCGTGCAATATTATAACCTTTTTCTTGTAACAGTTCAGTAAGCCGCTCATCACTTAAAGGATGTTTTTTGCTTTCGCCTTCAATCAGGTCGCTTAAAATCTTTTTTACTTCACGGGTACTTACTTCTTCGCCGCTTTCTGTTTGCAGGCTTTCGCTAAAGAAAAATTTTAGCCGGTAAGTACCAAACTCTGTTTGCACAAATTTGCTGTTTGCCACACGGCTCACCGTTGATATATCAAGATTGGTAGTTTCTGCAATGTCTTTTAAAATCATTGGCCGCAGTTCGGTTTCATCTCCGCTAATAAAAAATTTATGCTGGTAATTCATTATTGCCTCCATTGTGATAAACAAAGTATGCTGCCGCTGCTTTATAGCATCAATAAACCACTTGGCAGCATCAATTTTTTGCTTAATAAAAAGCACGGCTTCTTTTTGGCGCTTGTCTTTTTTACTGCCTCTGTCATAATCCTTCAGCATATCCCTGTAGCCTTCGCTAATGCGCAAGTCGGGGGCATTTTTGCTGTTGAGTGTAAGCTCTAATTTGCCGGCATTGTTAAAAATAAAAAAATCGGGCACCACATAACTTTCGTTGCTGCGGCCTTCGCCCACACTGCCAGCAGGTTTAGGGTTAAGTTTTATTATCTGGTTAATTACTGCTTTCAGTTGCTCATCAGTTAAACTAAGCCCCCGTTGTATTTTTTCGTAATGCTTTTTTGTAAACTCATCAAAGTATTTTTCTAAAACACGTATGGCCATTTCCACATGCTTGCCTTCATCCAGCTTACGTTCCAGCTGCAGCAGCAAACATTCCTGCAGGTTACGGGCACAAATGCCGGGAGGGTCAAATTGCTGTATTTGTAAAACCAGCTCTGCCACTTCTTCTTCGCTGGTAATTATGTTTTGCCTGAAGGCCAAATCGTCTACAATTGATGAAATTTCTCTGCGCAAATAACCATCATCATCCAAATTGCCTATTATTTGCTCGGCAACAGCTTGTTTGTGGTCATCTAAATTCAACTGGCCCAGCTGCTCCAGCATTAATTCGTTAAACCCGGTTTCCACTTTATGCGGAATGGTTTTATTGTCATCCGCCTCAGGATAATTATCGTCCCTTAATTTATAGTCCGCAATATCATCATCGCCTTCGCTTATGTATTCGCTAATGTCAATATTATCATACTCTTCTTCACTGCCGTCTTTTTCAAAATCTTCCTCTTCGCCATCCTTAAATTCATCATTCGCTTCGTCGTATTCATCCAGATGTCCTTCTTCTGCCTCTTCCAGTGCAGGGTTTTCTTCCATTTCCTCTTTAATGCGGTCTTCCAGTACAGCGGTAGGCACCTGCAGCAGTTTCATTAACTGAATTTGCTGGGGTGATAACTTTTGTAATTGTTTTTGATATAATCCCTGACTTAAAGCCATCTTTATCTTACAATCCCTAAAGGGGAATAGATTGTGTTTTGTTATTAATATAGTTGTTCAACCTTTACCAAAGCATAAATTTTTCCTTCTCACATAATCTTTATACCCAATTTTTGCGTAAATTTAGTTACAAACTGGCTTTTAAATGAACGGAAAAGTTAAAATTTTATTTTTTTGCACGGTTTTTGTGGCAGGGCGGGCTTTTTGTCAAAAACCCACCGGATTACGGTGTGCTTTTGGTGACTGGAAAATTGATACAGTACTATTTACAAAACCTGTTAAAAAACTGAATTTACCACTTGTGCTTGCGGAGTATAAAAAATCTCAGTACTATCAAATGTTAATGACCAAAACAGCAGTACCAATTATTCCTTCTAATTATTACACTGCTAACTTTAGTTTCTTCTGCAAAAAAGAACTGCAGCTGGAGAAAATAACAGCTATTCCTTTCAAATTTCGCTTAGGCAGTGTGCAGCAGTGCGACAGGCTTGAGGGGAAAAACACTCCCATTACCCAATAAGAATTTTGCTGCTGCCATTCTTGTATCATAATTGTACAGCAAGCACTTTTTGTTTTACTTTTAGGGCATGCAAAAAAAATTATTTCTGCTGGATGCATTCGCCCTTGTTTTCAGGGCTTATTATGCATTAATACGCAACCCACGCATTACAAGTAAAGGCCGCAATACCAATGCACAGTTTGGTTTTACTAACACACTTCTGGAATTAATAAAAAATCAGCAGCCCACACATATGGCTGTGTGTTTTGATACCAGCGCCGCTACCGAACGCCATACCGATTTTGCAGACTACAAAGCCAACCGGCAGGAAACACCCGAAGATATCAGCAGTGCGGTGCCTGACATAAAAAAAATTATTGAGGCACTTAACATTCCAGTAATAGCTATTGATGGCTACGAAGCGGATGATGTAATTGGCGCACTGGCAAAGCAGGCAGAAAAAGCAGGCTATGAAGTTTATATGGTTACGCCTGATAAAGATTACGGGCAACTGGTTAGCGAAAACATAAAAATTTATAAACCACCTTACCAGGGTAATACTTTTGAAATTTTAGGGCCTAAAGAAGTGTGCGAAAAATGGGACATTGAAAAAGTAGAACAGGTTATTGATATTTTAGGCATGATGGGTGATGCGGTTGATAACATACCCGGCATACCCGGCGTGGGAGAAAAAACTGCAGCCAAATTATTAAAAGAGTATGGCACTTTAGAAAATGTATTAGCAAATGCCACAAACATAAAAGGCAAGCTGGGCGAAAAAATTGTGGCCGGTAAAGACCTTGCCATAATGAGTAAAAAACTGGCCACTATTATTATTGATATTCCTGCGGCGGAGTTTCATGAAGAAAATTTTCGCATAAAAGAAATGAATAAGGAAGCGGTAAAAGAAATTTTTGAAGAGCTGGAATTTAAAACACTTGGTAAGCGCTTGCTTGGGGAAGATATAGAAGCCTCCCCAAACCCCTCCGAAGGAGGGGCTTCCGAAGCCTCTGCAAAAACGAAAGTTGCTGCTGATAATCTACAAATGGATTTGTTTGGAAATATTATTGAAACACCAGCTCAAGAAAATAAAAGAAATAACGAAATAGCAGACACTTCGCAATTCTCCCCTTTTGGGGGAGATTTAGAGGGGGCTGTTGAAAAAAATATCAACAACACACCACACAACTATATTTTACTAAACGACGAAGCAGCTATAAATGAATTTGTAGCCGCAGCAGCAAACCAATCAGAAATTTGTTTTGATACCGAAACCACAGGTATTGATGCTAATGATGCAGAGCTGGTGGGATTGAGCTTTTCTTTTACTCCCGGCGAAGCTTATTATGTACCCTGCCCGGCAAGCAGAGAAGAATGTATTGCTTTGTTGAATAAGTTTAAACCATTGTTTGATGATACCGGCAAAACTTGGATAGGGCAAAACTTAAAGTATGATATGCTGATGTTGAAATGGTATGGCTTTGGTTTTACCGGAAATACTTTTGACACCATGCTGGCACATTATGTAATTGAGCCAGATGGTAAGCGTGGCATGGATGCACTGAGCGCAAAATATTTAGGGTACGAACCGGTGCATATTGATGAGCTGATTGGTAAAAAAACACCCAAAAGCAAACAGGGCAGCATGAGGGATGTGGAGCTGGAAAAAATAAAAGATTATGCTGCTGAAGATGCAGATATTACACTGCAGTTAAAAAATATTTTTCTACCTCAATTAAAAACTAAAGAGGTTGAAAAGGTTTTTTACGAAGTTGAAAATCCATTGGTAAAAGTATTAACCGATATGGAGTTTGAAGGCATACGTATTGATGAAGGCTTTTTAAACGATTACAGTAAAGAGCTGGAAAGAGAAGCAAAAATTGCAGAAGAGAGTGTGTACAAACAAGCAGGTGTTCGTTTTAATTTGGCAAGCCCTAAGCAACTGGGCGAAGTATTATTTGATAAACTGCAATTAGACCCTAAAGCAAAAAAAACAAAAACCGGGCAGTATGCCACCGGCGAAGATGTGTTGCTGAAGCTGGCCAGTAAAAATAAAATTGTAGACGATATTTTAATTTTTAGAGAGTACACCAAACTAAAAAGCACGTATGTAGATGCGCTGCCGCTGATGATAAATAAAAAAACCGGCCGTGTGCATACATCCTATGCACAGGCGGTGGCTGTTACCGGCAGGCTGAGCAGTAATAACCCTAACCTGCAAAATATTCCGGTGCGTACCGACAGAGGTAAAGAAATACGCAAAGCATTTATACCAAGAGATAAAGATTATGTACTGCTTTCTGCCGACTACTCACAAATTGAATTACGCATTGTGGCTGCTATAAGTGGCGATGAAAATATGTGCAACGCTTTTAAAACCGGCAAAGACATTCATACTGCCACGGCAGCTAAAGTTTTTAATGTAGAAGAAACAGCGGTAACAAAAGAAATGCGCTACAAAGCCAAGAGTGTAAATTTTGGTATTATTTATGGGCAGGGTGCATTTGGCCTGGCCGAAAACTTAGGTATTGCAAGGGCCGAGGCCAAAGAAATAATTGATAACTATAAAAAGGAATTTCCATTGATACAAAAGTATATGGACGATACCATACACTTTGCACAGGAGAATGGCTATGTAGAAACACTGATGGGCCGCAAACGCTGGCTACGTGATATTAATAGTGCCAACTTTACCGTACGTGGCTTTGCAGAACGTAACGCCATTAACAGCCCCATACAAGGCACAGCGGCAGATATGATTAAACTGGCCATGATTAAAGTACATGCTGCTTTTAAACAACAAAATTTTAAAAGCAAAATGTTATTACAGGTACATGATGAATTGGTGTTTGATGCACATAAAGATGAAATTGAAATTATTAAACCCGTAATACTGGAATGTATGCAAACGGCATTGGCTTTGCCACATGGCGTGCCAACTAATGCCGAAGTGGGTATGGGAGATAACTGGCTGGCAGCACATTAATTTTATAGCATGAACTGGAAATTTTATTTTGATGATGTAATATTAATAGGAAGCCGCTATTTAATTATAGCCAGCATTGCTTTTATTGTTTGGTATGTGTTGCTGCGCCGCTTAAATGCTTCTAAAAAAATACAGGCAAAGTATCCAAAGTTTAAAGACTATGCACGGGAAATTGGCTTTTCTATTACCACAGTGTTTATTATGTCTTTTATTCCTGCTACAGTCTTTGGCAGCCCCGAGCTGGTAAAGCATACCTTTTTTTATAAAGATATAAACCAGCACAGCATGGTTTATTTTGTATTGGCATTTCCATTAATGGCTTTGCTGCACGACACTTATTTTTACTGGATGCACCGGCTGATGCA
>JAGVCC010000405.1 GCA_020059395.1 Chitinophagales bacterium
AGTGCATCGCCGCCGTTAACCCTGTTTTCATTAAAATCTAGCTGCTGAAACTCTACGTATTTAAAAGTTATATTTTCATCACGGTAATTAACAATGGGCGACAGGTATGATGTATTAAAAACAGGCCTTGCCGCCTGAATGGTTAAATCGGCATTATATATATTGGGTTCGCCACTGGCTTCCAGGTTTAATAAAAAATTACATTGTATTTTTTCATTGGCCTGAAAGTTATCCTGCGTCCACTTACGGTTATTAATAAAGTTATTCAATGCAGTTTGAAAAGTGCGGAACACAGAGGGGTTAGTGCCGTTGTTTACCCTGTTTGCCACCACAGTAATAGTGGCTTTTATTTCCTGTGCCTGCGCCATAGTTATAACGCCGCTCAGGGTTAACAGTATAATAAGTTTACGCATGTATGGATTTTAAAATGGTGTTTACAATATCGGCAGCCACTTCTTTTTTTGTTTTTACCCCAAAAGCAAATTCATTTCCCTGCCTGTCAAAAATAGTAATTTTGTTGGTGTTGTGGCCAAAGCCTGCGCCTGCGTCATTCAAAGAATTAAGTACAATAAAATCTGCATTTTTACCATGCAGTTTTTTAAGTGCATACTCTTTTTCATTATTGGTTTCCAGCGCAAACCCCACCAACAGCTGTTGTTTCTTTTGCTGACCCAGTGTTTTTAAAATATCTTTTGTTTTAGTAAGTGCTATGGTAAATTCGTTTTCAGTTTTCTTTATTTTTTCGGTGGCCATATTTACCGGCGTGTAATCTGCAACGGCTGCACTCATTACAGCAATATCGCAGGTGGTAAATTCATTTATACAAGCGTTGTACATTTCCTCTGCCGATTTTACTTTAACAATTTTAATTCCGTTCTCAACATGTTCTGCAGTTGGCCCCAGCACCAATGTAACTGCAGCACCACGGCTGCTCATTTCTTCTGCAATAGCAATACCCATTTTTCCTGTTGAGTGATTACTGATAAACCTTACAGGATCAATTGGTTCATAAGTTGGCCCTGCTGTTACCAGCACTTTTTTTCCGGCTAAATCATTTTTTCGTAACAAAAAATTATGCAGCCATTGTATTATTGTTTCCGGTTCCGCCATGCGGCCATCGCCGGTTAAACCACTTGCCAATTCGCCATTTTCAACAGGTATAATTTTATTATTAAAACCGCCTAGTGTATTTAAATTATTTTTTGTTGACGGGTGGTGCCACATATCTTCATCCATTGCCGGTGCCGCCACTACGGGGCATGTGGCCGAAAGATAAACTGCTAACAATAAATTATCGCATTGGCCAACCGCCATTTTTGCAAGTGTATTGCAGCTGAGTGGGGCAATCAGCATCACATCTGCCCATCTGCCCAGCATTACATGGTTAGCCCAGGTACTGTTGGTGGCAATGTCGCTCAGCACTTCGTTTTTGCTAAGTGTTGCCAGTGTTAATGGTGTAATAAAATTTGCCGCGGCCGGTGTCATTATAACTTTTACTTCGGCGCCTTCTTTAATTAGTAAACGTATCAGCGCAGCTGTTTTATAAGCAGCAATACTTCCGGTTACTCCTATCAATATTTTTTTTCCATGTAACATAAAAAAGCCCGTTGGCGGTTAACCAACGGGAATAAAATTATGATTTAATTGCTAAAATATCTGCTAAATTATCAGCTGAACAAGTCTTCATCATTTCTGCGGAAGTATACTTTATCTTCCATAAACTCTGTTGTGGCCAGCAGCGCAGGGTTGGGCATACGCTCATAAGCTTTAGAGATTTCAATTTGCTCTTTGTTTTCATGAATTTCTTCCAAACTGTCTGTATGGCTGGCAAACTCTTCCAGTTTGTTATGCAGCTCTTCCTTAAGGCTAATGTTTATTTGATTGGCTCTTTTAGCAATGATGGCGATAGACTCGTAAAGATTACCTGTTTTCTCTTTAATAGCAGATAACTTTTTAGGCTCCACCACACTGCTGGTATTACCGCTTAACTGACGACGTAATTTGCTCATTTTTTATTGCTTTAATATTATTTTGACTTTGTGAACTGTAACCTTCCGCATCTTTTAACAGCTTACTCTCAGGGTAGCGGTCTGCAAAATCCTGATATTCGGCAATTACCTTTTCAAAACGTTCAATCTGCTTCTCTTCTAAACTCAGTTTTGCAAACCGGTACCAGGATTTAATAATTTTTAGTTTATACTCATCCCCTTTTACAGATTCGGGGTAGTTATTTAACAGGTTGGTAAATGCAATAGCTGCTGCCCTGTACTGCCCCACATTAAAATATAAGTCCGCCGATCTTTCTTCCTTTTGTTCCAGCTTAACCCTGCATTTGTCAATTATTTCTGTAGCTTCTTTATTTCTTGCAGAATTAGGGTGTGTGTTAATGAAAGTCTGCATCATACCAATTGCCTTAGTGGTGTTTACCTGCTCAAGCTCCAGTTTGGGAGATTGTTTATAAAAGCAGAAGGCATGCATATAATCAACTTCCTCCGCTTTACTGCTGTTAGGAAACACTTCTAAAAACCCCTTAAAAAGCACCTGCGCCTGCAGGTAATCTTTCATGTAATAAAAGCAAAAAGCATCTTTATAATACAGCTCTTCAAACTTTGCAGTGCCTTTAAATACCGGAAATAACTCTTCGTAAAGCAACTGGGCAGTTCTATATTTTTTCTTTGCAAAGAGCGAATCGGCCGCATGCAGCTTATAATCGTAGTCTTTGCTTTTAAATATCTTATTATACTTGTTACACGAAGATATAAGCGCAAAAAGAAGTAAAGCTGATAGTACCGGTTTAATCACTTTCATAAAAGGATTGCAAATTTAAAGGAAATAACCCAAAAATGGTAGATATAAGGTAATTAAGCAAAAAAACTCCGTTAAGAATTTGGTAAACAGTTATAATAGAAAAGCCCCCTCCGAAAACGGAAGGGGCTAATCATTGAGCAAAAAGTGAAAAGGTTATAGTTGATTAGTTAGATTTAATATCAACTGTGTTTTTATCACCACCACCAATTTCGCAATTAGTAGTGATTCTGTCTGCACTAATTCCTTCTTTTTCAACCAGATAGTTCTTAACTGCATCTAAACGCTTGTTACAAGCAGCTTGAGATGCTTTAGAAGTTTCTGGGTAACCAGTAATAGTTATGTTACAGTCTGGGCTTGTTTTCATTTTAGCAGCCACAGTAGCCAACATAGCTTTTGCATCTGCACTTAAAGCTGTACTTGCACCTTTAAATGACAGGCTTGGATAATCAGTTGGACATTGAGTCGCAATTTTTTTAATATCAGTGCAGCAAGTTGGATCAGGGCATTTACCAACACCATCAGCATCAACTGGCTGGCAACTTGTTGGAGTTATCAACTCTTTATCTTTACAATCAGGTACACCATCACCATCAGTATCTGCAGTTACACCGTGTGTGTTAACAGGGCAGCCAGCAGGAGTGTTAGGCTCACGGTCTAAGTGATCACAAACACCATCACCATCAGCGTCAGGACATTCTGGTTTTGGAATCTTTACGTTCCTGTGGTTCATTAACTCGTCGTAAGCATAATCCAGTGGGTTTTGCCACCACAATGGCTCAACAGATTTTGCTCCTAAATTGAAATTTAAACCAGCAGAAAGGTAGTTATAAGAATCAAAGTCACGTGTCTGTACAGCATCGCCATAAGCATGCTCTTGCCAGCGTTGACCATCCAAAAGATCGTCCTTAACAAATGTCCATCTGTCTTCAATGGCAAGGTTAATTCTTTTGCCTAATTTAAAAGCTACACCCATTAGCACAGTACCTGAAGGCTTCAAAGTGTTTTTACCGATTTTAGGACGGCGGGCACCATGATTTTCAGCTGGGGTCTCATAAGTTTTATCCATACCATCCCTTAATGCTTTTAATACATCTTTACGGCCAGAATGTGTTCCACTGGTAATGCCATTAAACAGGGCAGCATAAGTGTTATTGCCATTTAATGCATTTACATTGGTTTGATACAGTGTTGCACCAATACCACCGCCACCATATACAGTAATACCAGTTTTTTGCTTATGAAAGCGAATGTTATTTAAGGTAAAAATACCCTGTAAACCTAAATCCTGAACTTTAGCTTTGTAATTGTAAAATATTTGATCATAAGACCTAGCACCAGTTGGATCTAGAGTTCCTACAGTTCTGTCAGGAGTTCCGATTTTACGCACAGGTGCATTATAAGTTGAATTCCATGCAGAGTTTTTAGCGAAGTTATTTGACGCTAACCAATGTGTTCCTTTGCCTACAGTATTAATGTACTGAAGCCTTAATGAGAATATATAACCAAACGCTTTTCTTACATGTACACCAAAATTAGGTGCTGTAAGTAACGTTGAAGGGATATCTCCACTTACGGTGAAAATACCTGTAGATACACCCACTTCCCATTGGTTACGTGGTTTAGCCGGAAAATTGTAAGCCTTATTCCAGAATTCGTTTTGCTGTGGCAGCCTTTTTGAGGGTATCACAGAGGAGTCATAAACACTTCCACTTCCACCTACCTGTGCAGTTGCACCAATGGTAAGCATCAGTAAAGCGCCTAGTAAAAAATTGTACTTTTTGCTTGTCATAATTTAATGATTAAGAGAATTTCTAAATGTGTACGAGTCGATTTCCCTGCAAAAATATCATTTGAGGTTAATAAACCAAAATTTTTAATGCTTTATTTTGGCCATGTAAATCCTTGATGATGGGGCAGTTTTGACGGCTAAGACACTTTAGATGGCTTTTTCGTTGCATAATAATCCCTGTTTCTTGGTAAATAGAATAAAAAAAGCCTATAAATTTTTAAAAAGTTTGATACCACCCTGTAAGTGAATTATATTGCCCCTCATTTTACATCACATGCAGTTTGTTACAAATGTTATTGGACAGGAATTGAAGACTTTTGAGCTCCGCTTTGAGGATGCTGTTAAAAGTAACACCGCTTTACTGGACCGCATAATGAAATTTATTATTAAGCGTAAAGGCAAACAAATGCGGCCTATGTTTGTATTACTCAGCGCCAAACTGCATGGCGAAATAAATGAAACTACGTACCGGGCAGCTGCACTTGTAGAATTGTTGCACACCGCAACGCTGGTACATGATGATGTAGTCGACGAATCGCTGGAACGCCGGGGCTTTTTCTCCATAAATGCTATTTGGAAAAATAAAATCGCTGTACTTGTAGGCGACTACCTTCTATCAAAAGGTTTATTACTGTCCACCGGCCACAATGACTTTGAGCACCTGCACATATTAAGTGATGCCGTAAAACAAATGAGCGAAGGTGAATTGCTACAAATAGAAAAATCGAGGAAGCTGAATCTGGATGAAGCTGTTTATTTTGAAATCATTCGTGGTAAAACTGCGTCATTGCTTTCTTCTGCCTGTGGCGTGGGCGCTTATAGTGCTGCAGGAGATAAAGCCATTACTGAAAAAATGAAACTGTTCGGGGAAAAAGCCGGTATTGCATTTCAAATTAAAGATGACCTGTTTGATTATGGAAAAGAAGATATAGGCAAACCTACCGGTAACGATATAAAAGAAAAAAAACTCACACTGCCTTTAATTTACACACTTAATAATATTGATGCTGCTAAACGCAGGGCACTCATTTATATTATTAAAAATGAAAACAAGCAGCCTGAAAAAGTAAAACAGGTTATTGATACTGTTGTACAATTTGGTGGTATAAAATATGCTGAGGCAAAAATGAACCAGTACAGAGATGAAGCGCTGGCAATTTTACATGAGTTTAAAGAAAGCGAAGCAAGAAAAGCACTGGAAGAACTGGTAAGGTATACGACGGACAGAAAATATTAAAGCAACCCTTCCTTACCTCTGGAAAAGAAAAAATAAAAGACAGAATCGAAGTTGCTATTACTAAAATTTTGCAATAAAACTTTTACTTGAAAAAACGCTGGAATATATTATTGGCTGATGAAGAGAAGACGGATATGCTTCATCAGCAATTAAAAGTAAGCAATACTATTTGCGGCATTTTGGTGCAGCGGGGTTTTGACACATACGAAAAAGCCAAAGAATATTTTCGCCCGCAGTTGCACGACTTACATGACCCGTGGCTGATGAAAGACATGCATAAGGCCGTAGAGCGGATTGCGGCAGCTTTTGAAAAAAAAGAAAAAATTTTAGTGTTTGGAGATTATGATGTGGATGGCACCACCAGTGTTGCCAGCATGTTTCAGTTTCTTTGCAAAATTTATGACAGCACCCTTTTAGATTTTTATATTCCTCACCGATACAGAGAAGGTTATGGCGTAAGCAAAATGGGGATTGATTTTGCAAAAGAAAACAATTATACCCTTATTATTTCCTTAGACTGTGGGATAAAATCCGTTGACTTAATTGCTTATGCGAAAACTCTGGGAATTGATTTTGTGATATGCGATCATCACTTACCCGATGCTGTTATACCCGATGCTGTTGCCATTTTAAACCCCAAACAAAAAGACTGTAATTATCCGTATAAAGAATTGTGCGGCTGTGGCGTTGGGTTTAAATTAATCACCGCTTTATCGCAACATTTTAATATTGATAAAGAACACTACAACTGCTATTTAGATTTGATAGCCACCGCCATTGCGGCTGATATTGTACCTATGACGGGTGAAAACCGCATACTGGCTTATTATGGTTTAGAAAGAATAAACAGTAACCCCAATGCTGGTATTAAAGCACTGATTCACTTAGGCGGCATTCAAAAAAAATTATCAATTAATAATGTAGTGTTTGTTATTGCACCCAGGGTAAATGCTGCAGGGCGTATGGACGATGCCAGAAAAGCCGTACAGCTTTTTATTGAGCCTGACTATAACAAAGCATTAGCGTATGCAGAAATGCTGCACAGTGATAATACAGACCGCAAAGAGGCCGATGCTGCTATTACACAGGAAGCGCTTGCAATAATTAATGCTGACAATGCATTGATACAACGTAAAACAACTGTTGTATTTAAAAATTATTGGCATAAAGGTGTTGTGGGCATTGTAGCATCAAGGCTTATAGAAACATATTACCGGCCCACAGTTGTACTTACACAAAGTGGAGAAGTGGTGGCAGGCAGTGCCCGCAGTGTGCCTGGTTTTAATTTGTATGAAGCCATACACGCCTGTAAAGAACATCTATTAGGGTACGGAGGGCATTTTGCAGCTGCCGGTTTATCGCTGCTGCCACAAAATGTAACTGCCTTCAGCAATGCGTTTGAAAGTATTGTAAGCAGCACCATTGATCCTGCCTTGCTCATTCCTGAAATAGCCATTGACACGCCTGTTTCATTTACAGAAATCACTAACTCTTTCTATAATATTATTTCGCAAATGGAGCCTTATGGGCCAGAAAATATGCGGCCCGTTTTTATTGCTAAAGGGGTAACTGACACCGGCTACTCAAAAATTGTGAAAGAGTTGCACATCCGTTTTGTTTTAAAGCAAAACAATATAACGCTAACTGGCATTGGTTTTAATTTGGCAGAAAAATTTCATTTACTGCAACTGGGAAAACCACTGGATGTTGTATTTACTATTGATGAAAATGAATGGAACGGCACCACCACACTGCAACTAAAAGTAATTGACCTGCGGTTGAGTGAATAAGTTATTTGACTACCTGCAGCTTTGCCTTCACTAAATCCTTTGGCATTGCGCCCTTTGGCATCGATTGCTGATGCAATTTTTCCCGTGCTTTAAATTTTTCAGCAATTAGGCTTTCCATTTTTTGCAACTTTCTACCTTCTTTAATTGATAAATAGGGAACCCCCCTTTTATGATTGACTGCTGCTATTTGGTACATTATTTTCCAGTGCTGTATAATTATTTTCCATGCCTGCCATAGCTTCATTGCCGGGTCGTAAATATGTGTAGGTTCGCTGCCACTGCCATTCAACTCTATAATCATAAA
>JAGVCC010000093.1 GCA_020059395.1 Chitinophagales bacterium
GCCATGTATCCTTCTGGTGTAAAACATATAACTGTTGAGTTTATAAGTAAAGGCACCGGGCCCGATGGCAAAGCTTTTGAATTACCCATTTGCACAGTACTTACTGTTGAAGATGGAAAAATAGCCAAAGACTTTACCTATTATGACAACCAGGATATGTAACTTTTTTTTCAATTGCTCCGTAGTACTTTAAATCAAATTACATGAAATCCTCTTTATTAAGTATTTTACTGGTAACGCTTTGTTTTGTTATCAATGCACAAACCAAGGCAGATAAAATAAGTGAGCTGATGCAGGCCTATGCCTCTCAAAACAGTTATAATGGTGCCATACTGGTAACTGAAAAAGGCCAAACACTTTTACACAAAGGGTACGGCTATAAAAATGCAGCAGCTGGAGCATTGAATGATACCAACACAATTTTTCAGCTTGGCTCTGTTACCAAACAATTTACCGCTGCCGTTATATTAAAACTGGCAGCACAAAAAAAACTGAAACTTACTGATAAGCTCAGCAAGTATTATCCCGGCTATCCCAAAGGCGACAGTATTACTATTCATCATCTGCTTTCGCATACATCAGGTATTGTTAATTACACCAATAACGAAGCCTTTATGAGTAAAGAAGTGCTGCAGCCGGTAACTGAGCAAAGAATGCTCTCTATTTTTAAAAATGAACCGCTAGAGTTTTCTCCAGGCACCAGATGGGGGTACAGTAACTCCGGCTATATGCTGCTGGGTTACATTATTAAAAAAGTAACCAAACAGCCGTATGAAAAAGTTGTGCGGCAGTTAATTTTATCTCCCTTAAAAATGGAACATAGCGGCTTTGATTTTGTAAGGTTAAAAAGTGCAGACAGAGCCAAAGGCTACTTTGTAATGGATGGTGCAAAAAGTATAGAAAGCAGTTATGTGGATTCCTCAGCATCTTATGCCGCTGGCGCCATGTACTCCACCACGGCAGATATGCTGAAGTGGCACAACGGACTGCTGCAAAATAAAATTTTAAGCCGCCAGTGGCTTGAAAAAGCATTTACACCTGTAAAAAATAAATATGGTTACGGATGGGCAATTGACAGTGCAGATGGTAAGCGCATTACCACTCACAACGGCGGCATATTCGGTTTTAACAGCAGCTTTTACCGTGTAGAAGCAGATGATGTTTGTATTGTGATGCTGAACAATGCCGGCAACCCAAAGCTTGATGAAATTGCAGGCAGCGTGCTGAAAATTTTATATAATAAACCTTATAAACTTCCTGAAGCAAAAAAAGAAATTACCTTATCACAGGAAATGCTGAAAAGGTATGAAGGCTTATATGAAGTGGTACCGCAATTTCAAATAACTATAACTGTTGAGGAGGGTAAACTGATAGCACAAGCTACCAACCAGCCAAAATTTGAATTGTTTGCACAAAAAGAAAATTACTTTTTTTTAAAAGCTGTGGAAGCAGAAGTGGAGTTTGTAACCAATGAGAAAAAGGAAGTGGAAAAACTAATACTTTACCAGGGAGGCCGTAAAACTGATGCAAAAAAAATAAAGTAACTTCATTTGCCATTTTAAAGTATGTCATCAATTACCTGCAAAAACTGCGACCATCATTTTAAAGGCAATTTTTGTCCGCATTGCGGTCAAAGTGCCAAAGTAGAAGCTATTGGTGTAAAGTATTTTTTACATGACATACCACATTCCATTTTTCATATTGATAAAGGGTTTGGTTACACCTTTAAAGAATTATTACTAAGGCCGGGTAAAACACTGCGGGAGTATTTGGCAGGCAAAAGAGTAAAGCACTTTCGCCCTTTTGCCTATGTGGTGCTTATGGCAGCATTGTATATTTTACTGTCGGGGCTTATTAGAAAAGCTACTGTTTTTTTCGGCACACAAATGGGCATGGAAGTAACGTATGGCAAGCTTGGTTTTTTCTGGCAGTACCTGAGTGTGTTCTTTTTTATAATGATTCCCTTTGCAAGTTTAGCCACCTGGCTGGCATTGTATAAAGAAAAATATAATTACTGGGAGCATTTTTTAATAAACACTTATTTAACAGCACAGTTAAGTCTGCTGCTTTTGTTAATTGAAATATACAGGGGGGCAAAAATTTTAATTTTAAAAGAAGAGGGCAGATCGTTTACCTACGTATGGTTTATAACTGCTTTTTTATTTTATGCAGTATTTGTATTTAAAAATATACTCAGGCCCAGCACCCACCGGTTGGCATATACATTTAAATTTTTCCTCTTAGCATTTTTACTGGCGCTGGTATATTTAACAGGCATGTCTCTTGCCGGTATGATGACGCCCTGGTGGGGCAAATAAACAATTTTTACTACCAGTTGTTATATAAAAAAATTGATTGTATGGCTCATGCTACTTTTGAATTAATACAGGCATTAAGAGAAACAGCCTGCCGTTTGCGCAAGAGTGCAAATTATTCATGGGGCCACCACGGCGCCTGCAACTGCGGCAACCTGCTGCAGGTGGTAACTAAAATGGATGAAGGCCAGATAAGGCGCTACGCACAGGAATCCGTTGGTGAGTGGACGGAGCTGGCACAGGAATTTTGCACCAACACAGGTGCGCCTGTTTCCTTAATTATTTCTCAGCTGGAAAAAATTGGATTAACTCCCACAGATATACATCATGTTGAGTATTTAACTGATAAGGAAGTACTCAATCAATTACCCGGCGGTTTCCGCTGGTTAAAGCGCAATAAAAAAGAAGACGCTATTGCATATTTTGAAACCTTTGCAAATGTGCTGGAAGAAAAACTGCTGCAGCAAATTGATATAGATATTACAAGCATTACATCTCCGTCAGCAGCTCTTGCTTAGTGCATGCTCCATATGGTAAAAGTAATTAATGCTTTTTTAAGCACACCAAAAATAAGATAAAAAAATACCCTGCTGCAAAGCCAGCTTATTAAAAGATTCTTCCACCAAACTGTATTAAACAATCTTTTAAAAGCTATAAAAAACCATGGCATCCAAAAAACCAGGTGCATAAATTCAAAGCTTTGGCCAAATACAAATGAAGAAACCGGTTCGGTTATTTTGTTATAAAATATCCATTCAAATGGTGCCATAAAATAACTGCCTGCATTAGAATGAAACCATTTTATTGGCAGGTAAAAAATAGCTGATGTTACCAGATATACCAGCATGTTATACACCATAAAATGCACCGAAAGGGTTAATGCAGAGCCGTAATATTTTATTTTTTTAAAAAACAACAGAAAAATAAACGCAGCCATAAATGGCAGTATTAAAAATATAAGCGACTTGCCATAAGTGGCAATACTGCTACTGAATTTAAGGTTTAAAATTTTGCCCGCAGTATTGTTAATATACACCGGCATTTGTGCTTTGGTTATGTACAAACTGTCTGTTACCAATCTTGATTTCAGCCATAATCCGCCTGCTGTATCAAGCTTGCTGTTGGGGGTGCTTGTTTTACTTAAGCCATCCGCTATTTCACTTTGTTTATCATTAATCATTTTAAAAATGCGGCTTTCAATTGCCTCATCAGCAGGTTTAGCCCATTTTAAAAAGCCATAGTCGCTAAGAGAATAATACTGATAGTCAAACATAGTGGGTATATAATCCTTTGAGCCAATTTTAGTAACCCCCAGAAAAAAAATAATGCTCATTACCAAATACAATTGCACCGGTTTTGCGTAGGGCACCCGTATACCGTTAAGGTTTTGTTTAGTTATAAAGCCGGGTTTAAAAGTATTAAGTTTAATGGTTTTTAAAACCTTGCTTTCCCAGTGGTAAAAAAAATCTATTACCTGATGAAAAAAGTGTTTGGCGGTTAACTGTTTTTCCTCAAAAACCTTTTCGCCGCACTGGTTGCATATTTTACCTGCAAACTGGTGCTTACAGTTGCGGCAGGTGTGTATTTGCACGGCGGGTTTTACATCACTTACTTTATACTCCATTAAACAGTTTTTTGTAAAAATAACAGTTTCCGGTATTTTCATGCCATGCTTTTTCAGTTTAATCTTTACAGCTCCCTGTTGCTCGTTTTTTTTGTGCATATAACGGTGTATGCAATAATGCTGTGGCGCCGTGGCATAAGGCAGGAAAGTACTGCCGACAAATTGCTGAGCAGTTTTTTATTTTTGGCTGCGTTGTACGTGGTACCATGGATGACGGGCTTTGCAGGCTGGTACAACAACCAGCCATACCGTGATATTTTATTTTATACGCCTTTTATTTTGGGATTATTTATTGGCCCTGTACTATACTTGTATGTAAAGGCACTTACTAACTTTAATTACACTATTACAAAAAACGACCGGTTGCATTTTATACCGGGCATATTATATCTAGTTTGGTGTGCTGTAGTTGCGGTGGTTGATAAGCTGATACTTAAAAAGTATTTTTTAATGAATGGTGATGCAGACCCCGACTTTGATACATGGTATCAATGGCTGCAAAAAATAAGCACTATTATCTATTTGGTAATGAGTGTAAAGTATTACCGCAAGTATAAACAATATGTTTTTTTTGAAAGCAGTTTTACAGAGGTGGCCAGCCTAAAATGGCTGCGTTATTTTTTAATAGCTTTTATGTTGCTTACCGCATTGCCTTTGCTGTCGGCTATTATTTCTCTTATTCCTGCATTGCAAAAAGTAAACGGTTATATCACTTCCTGGTATTATTTTTTAGCTTTTGCAGTGGTGGTGTATTACATTGCTATAAATGGATACAATGCGGTTAACATTCCTTTGCGCCACCTGCATTTTAAGCCGGAGTTATTGCTACAATACCAACCGGTAAAGTTGTTGCAGGCGCCGGAATTAATTGAAGAGGCCGTGTATGAAGTAGTAAGCACTCCCAAACAGGAAGATGCAGTACTGGATGCATGGAAAAGAAAAGTTACCGATATAATAGAGCGGGAGCAATTGTACACCGAGCCTGAACTTACATTAACGGTGCTGGCAAAAAAAATGAACAGCAACACATCTGTATTAAGCCGGGTAATAAACCAGGGGTTTAACTGCAGCTTTAACGATTTTATAAATGAATACCGGGTAAATGCGGTAAAACAAAAACTGCTTGCTGGTGAACAGGCCACCCAAACATTACTGGGCATTGCTTTTGATTGCGGCTTTAACAGCAAGGCTACTTTTAACAGGGCTTTTAAAAAACAAACCGGACTTAGCCCTAAAGAATGGATATTTGATAACAGTAAAAATTATAATAGTGAGTAATAAATTTACTAAGCAGTTTGAATTTGAACACTGGAGCAACGGCACCATTTTAAAAGCACTGCGTTCTTTAAAAGAAAAAGATGAAAGGGCTGTCATGTTGTTTTCTCACCTGTTATCCTCTCACAGTATGTGGTTAAGCAGGGTAAACAAACAAGAATTTACCTGCACACTTTTTCAGGAGCGTACGCTGGATGAATGTGAACAGCTGATGCAGCAAAATCTGGATGGGTGGAAGCAATACCTGAATAATACAACCGCTGAAGATTTGGAACAATCTTTAGTATTTATGGCTGCCTGGGAAGCAAGCCCCAGCAAACGCACTATCAAAATTGAAGATGCGTTGATACATATTATTAACCACAGCAGTTATCACCGGGGGCAAATTATTGCAAGCATTAAGGGTAAGGTTGATACGTTGCCGCTGAGCACTTATATAATTTACGCTAGCGAAATCTTATAAAAATTACTATTGAAATACACCATACATAAAATGGGTGCCGGTTACATGCACTATATTCCTTTGGCCACCAACCAGATTAAAAAACTAACTGCAGGCGGCAATAAAAGGGTGGTGTGTGTATTAAATAAACAAATAACCCTGCATGCTGCCATTATGCGTACCAAAGAAGATATGCATTATATAATGATTGCTGAAAAGTATCTTAAGCAGTTAGGCCTTCGTACCGGAATGATGGTGGATGCGGTGATAAAAAAAGATATCTCTAAACTGCAGTTTCATATACCGGAAGAGTTTTCTGAAGTGTTTGATACCGATCCAGAAGCTGCCGCAATTTTTAAAACATTAAAGGATGGTAATAAGCGGGGCTTAATTGCGTTGGTAAACATGGTAAAATCAACCGATAAAAAAATTGAACGGGCATTAAAAATTGCAGAGAAGCTAAAGCAGGGCATTAGCTCTCCGCAAAAAGTAATGGAACGTAATTAAAAATAATGGGTTTATTTTATTGCACTGCATTAAATACCGCATTATAAAAAGTGGTATCTCCTTGGCTAAACACCACCCTTCTGTTGGGTTTATTTTGCAGCTCAAACTCTCCGTCTATAGTAAATTTAATTTCAGTAAATGTATAGCCGGTTACTGCAGTTATGGTGGCTGTGTACAACGAGTCTTTTACAATGGGCTGCATTGGCAGGTCTTCCCTCCAGCTAAGCGGTTTACCTGCTCCTCTAATACCAACAGTTTGTATATTTTTTTTGCTACCTGTTTTTACGGTAATTACCACTGTTTTTTTATAAGACTTTTGAACGCAGCCGGCGGCTGCTATAAATAATGCTGTTACAAGTAAAAGATATTTTTTCATGCTTTTAATTTTTTAGAAATGAAATAATCTGCACCAAAGCGGCCGCTGCCGGTTACCATATAAAATATCGATACCCATAAAAATCCCAAGGCAGGCAGCTGGTTCCAGCTTTGGCCAGCCTGCTGTACAAAAGCGGCCACCAGCATGGTGCATGCAATAAGAAAGGAGAAGAGCCTTGTTTGTAAACCCATCATTAACAACAACCCGCCAACAGCTTCGCTAAAAGCACCCATCCAAGCAAAAAATGCCGGCATTAGTTTAAATATGCCGCCATATTCGGCCACATCGTTAGGAAACCAAAAAGCCACTTCAAATAAGCCAAGGTTTTTATCGGCAGGGCTCCAGGGCATACCAAATTTATCGCTGCCAAAGCTAAAAGCCAGCATGTAACCACAGTAAAGGCGGGGTAGCAGCAGTAATAAGTCTTGCCACCAATAGGGCATTAAAACAGGTTTAATAAGTTTTTTTAATAGCTTCATGTTGTTTGTTTTAGTGAAATAATATGCAAGGATACAGCAGCTGTAAACGGTCGTCGCCTCAACACATAATTTGAGGCATAATAAACTAATTCCAGCAATTTGATACGTAATTGTTTGGGCTCAAATTATATTTTAAGGCGCTGGCGGCACTGCAAAGCCGCATCTTTGTAATAAAAATATGAGACAGATTATCACATTGCTCCTTGCATTTACGGTAGTAAACACATTTGCACAAAAAACTACAACAGCAAAGCCGGTTGCGGCCAATGCCCTTGGCACATGGGTTATAGACCTGCGCCCAGGCCCCGCAAGTAAACCTTATTTAAAAGATTTTAAATTTACCAAAATAGACAGTACAAGGTTTAACGGAGAGTTTTACGGCTATCCTTTTACAGGTGGTTTTATTAATACCAGTTGGGATAAAATTTATTTTGCCTTTACTACACAAGATCAAAGCGGTACTTATTTTCACTCGGGGTATATTGATGGCAACAGAGTTGTTGGCATGTCATTAAACGAAAGCAGGGAAATGCTGATACCGTGGCGGGGGCAAAAGAAAAAATAAAACTGTTTTTCTATACATACCTGCGGCAATACAATTTTAGGTGTTTGTATTTACACTACTTGGTAAATACGATTTATGCAAAGCAGCGCTTTAATTTATTGTACATATTAAGTAACAAATGTGAAGTGCATTAGCTGTAAACAAAAGTAGTTTTACATCAAACACTAACAAATGGAAACACTTTGGCAACTATTAAAAGGCTTTCCTCAGGGGCTGATTACCGGATTGGCCACAAATGGCATTATCATCGGTCTTATCTACTTTTTTATTTGGAAGAAATTTAAAGTACGATTACAAAAATTTAAAATTCAGCTGGATAAAAATGTTGACAGTAAGCAAATAAAAAGAGAAATTAAAAATACGATTATTACTGCGGCTGTTGGAGCCCTCATCAGCACTATAATGATTTATGTAAGTACAAAAGGGTATACGCAAATCTATTTTACTTTTTCATCGCATCCCTTTTTTAGTATTGCAGGTTTTTTATTATTACTTTTTATTGACGATACCTGGTTTTATTGGGTACACCGGTTATTGCATCATCCTAAACTTTTTAAGTACATTCATATTGAGCATCATAAAAGTAATAATGTAAATCCGTTTACTTCTATGTCTTTTCACTTTGCAGAGCCGCTGCTGCTAACTATTTGGATTATACCTGTATCTTTCATTATGCCAATTTATGCACCGGTCCTGGGCCTGATACAGGTATATGGTTTATTAGATAATATTAAGGGGCATTTAGGCTATGAGTTTTACCCTAAATGGTGGCATAAAACCTGGTTTAAGTATTTTACCACCAGTACCCACCATAATATGCACCACAGTAAATTTAATGGCAACTACGGCGTGCATTTCCGCATTTGGGATAAATTGCTGGGTACCGAATTTAAAAACTATGAGGACGAGTTTGAAAAAATTAAACAAAGAGAAGAAGCGATAATAGCCAATAATTAAATTAATAGAATGCTGGATAATTTATTTGCTGCTATTTCAAAAAAAGTAACCTTAACCGCCGATGATAAGGAACTTTGCGAAATTTATTTTGAATCTGTAACTGTTAAGAAAAATAATATAATAGATGAACAGGATAAGGTGCATAAATACCTTTATTTTATTAACGAAGGTTTTATGCGGCTATTTTATTACGACGATAACGGCGATGAAGTAACTACTTTTTTAGCAGCACCGCATAGCTACTGTGCTTCATTTAATGCGTTAATTAATCAGCAAGCTTCTCCAGAAAATGTAGAATGTGTGACTGACTGCAAATTGCTGAGAGTTTCAAGAGATAATATGTTGACTCTCATTAGCAAAAGTGAAAATTTTAAACAATACAGCGTAACCATATTTGAATATGTGATGGTGCTGACACAAATAAGGGCAAACGATTTGTCAACATTAACTGCAGAGCTTCGCTATAAAAAAATGATGGCAGAGCAGCCGGAGCTTTTACAAAATGTTCCTGTACAATATATAGCTTCATTTTTAGGAATTAAACCACAAAGCCTTTCCAGAATTAGGAGACAAATTAGTTAATGACAGCTGTTAAGCCAGTAGTAATTTACAGGTTTGACTTTGTAATTTTTACTTTCCATACACTTTCAGCATCGCCTTTAAATCATCCAGCGTATTTATTTCATCGGCTTTTTTATCGGTGCGCCAGCGGTTAATACGTGGAAAGCGCAAGGCTACACCACTCTTATGGCGGTTGCTGGCGGCAATGCCTTCAAAAGCCAGTTCAAAAACAAGTGCTGGTTTTACAGTGCGTACCGGCCCGAATTTTTCAATGGCATTGCGTTTTACAAATGCATCTACCTGTGCAATTTCTTTGTCAGTTAGACCGCTGTAGGCTTTGGCAAAAGGCACCAGTTTATCGCCGTCTTTTACAGCAAAAGTATAATCGGTATAAAGGTTACTTCTTCGTCCGCTGCCTTTTTGTGCATATATCATTACGGCATCAATTACTAAAGGTGCTATCTTCCATTTCCACCAGTCGCCTCTTTTGCGGCCAGTTTGGTAGGCTGATGATTTTCTTTTCAGCATTAAGCCCTCCGCAACATGTTCCCTGCTTTGGCTGCGGATGTTTGCCAGTGCATCCCAATTACTAAACGATATAGTGTTAGAAATTTGTAATGCTGCATGATTCACTGTCAACACAATTTCTTCCAGCAATTTTCTTCTTGCGGCTAATGATAGTTCTCTAATGTCGGTGTTGTTGTATTCTAAAACATCGTATACAAAAAAACAAACCGGCACATCCTGCAAAATTTTTTTGCTGATATTTTTTCGGCCTATTCTTGTTTGCAGCTGTGCAAAGGACAAAGGCTTGCCATCAATAGCCGGAATAATTTCTCCGTCCAATGCAATACCGTCAGGCAGTAAAGCAAGTAAGGGTTCATATTCAGGAAACTTTTCCGTTACCAATTCTTCGCCACGGCTCCACACAAATAAAGTATTGTTGCGTTTAATCAACTGCCCCCGTATGCCATCCCATTTCCATTCTGCCTGCCAGTCATCAGGAGCGCCTAAACTTTCAGGCTCAGCTTCTAACGGATATGCTAAATAAAACGGATAGGGCTTGGAGGCGTCGGCTGCTGCATCTGCTGTAAATAATAATTCATCAAATGTTATAGTGGTTGCATCCCACTTACCACTGATGCGGTGGGCCACAACCGGCGCTTCCATGCTGGTAACTTTTGCCAATGCCTGTATCAGCAACTGCTGCGATACGCCAATGCGAAAGGCCCCGCTGAGTA
This sequence comes from Chitinophagales bacterium, assembly GCA_020059395.1. Classification (GTDB taxonomy): domain Bacteria; phylum Bacteroidota; class Bacteroidia; order Chitinophagales; family Chitinophagaceae; genus Ferruginibacter. The sequence goes on from JAGVCC010000093.1 coordinate 10,343, forward strand.
ATTTATTAAACACAAACCGTTCGCTGGCTGTTGGCAGCACTTTCCAGCTTTGCAGCATAAATGTTTTCTTCTCTTCCTCTGATAATGTAGCCGACTGCAGAAAGCATTCAATATAGTAATGGAGTGGTTTATCGTCAGTAATGCTTGTGTCATCCGGAGTTAATAATGCAATAGTTTCAGATAAATCTCCCACGGTATGGTAGCACTCGTTAAACAACCATAATGGAATGTTGATGTATTCGGCACACCATGTTTTTAACAAAGTGGATGATATTGTTCTTTTAGGTCGGCGGCCGGTAAATAAAGCAATCACCCACACCTTATCTTTATCAATAGCTGCAGCAAAATATTCCTGTAACGCTTGCAGTTTTTCGTTGGTTTTGGTGGTGGTGCCAAGTATAAATATCAGTTGTGCAAATTGCTTCATCAGAATATTTTTATTTTCTTTAGGCTGATGTAATACGTCATAAAATCTTTGTAACTTTTACAATAAGTCAGTTTAATAATTTATGGCACATTTCACTCTTCAATATTTTTCTCAGTTTCTTCTTCATCACCATA
>JAGVCC010000400.1 GCA_020059395.1 Chitinophagales bacterium
AACGGCTATGTTAGTATCCCAGGTAGTGTGATTTCTAATGAAATAATAGCTAATTGGGCTACTTCAACTATAACAACTACAACAACTACATCAAACACAAGAAGAATGATTGTTACACTTTTTAATACGGATGCAATTTCTTTTGCTACTAATGCCTTTCAAATAGGAGCAGGAGTTAGATGTATAAAAAATTAAAAACATTATTTATTTTAAATATACTGTGTGTAAAAATAGCGCTGCAAGCATAACACGAACTGTGTAAAAAACCAATTAAAAACGTAAGTTTTTTTATGTTTAGCTTAGCAATAATTTGGTTGATATAAGCTGTTATTTTTCACCATCTCCCTTCTTCAGTTCTGGCTGAAAGTTTAATTTTAGGTTTAAGTGTTTACTGCATTTAAAAAAAAACAGCAAGTTTCGGGTTTTATAATATCACGTATCTTTCTTTATTTGTGTTCTAAAATTCTGGCATAATGCCACAGCAAGAAAATATTAATTACAAACGAATTGAGGCAGCTATTGAGTATATAAAACTTAATTTTAAATACCAACCCAACCTTGATGAGGTTGCTATGCATGTTAATGTAAGTCCTTTTCATTTTCAACGCATTTTTAGTGAATGGGCAGGCACAAGTCCGAAGAAGTTTCTGCAATACACTACGGTTGAGTATGCCAAGATACTTTTAAAAGAAAACCAGGCAACACTTTTTGAGGCTGCTTATGAAACAGGTCTTTCAGGAACAGGCAGATTGCATGACTTGTTTATAAACATAGAAGGTATGACACCCGCCGAATTTAAAAATGGCGGTAAAGACTTATCTATAAATTACAGTTTTGCTGAAAGCCCTTTCGGGAATATTCTAGTAGCTTCTACTAAAAAAGGAATTTGTTATATGGCTTTCGCCGATGATTTGCAATGTGCAGTTAAAACTATGCAGCATCATTTTCCAAAAGCTTCTTTTACACAAATGGCTGACTTAATTCAGCAAAATGCACTCTACATTTTTAGTTACGACTGGACAAAACTCAATAAAATAAAGCTACACCTGAAAGGAACAGATTTTCAATTAAAAGTTTGGCAAACACTTTTAAAAATTCCATTTGGGCAGCTTACTACCTACGGAGCAATAGCTGATAAAATTGAAAACCCAAATGCTTCAAGAGCAGTAGGTACTGCAATTGGCAGTAATCTGGTTGCATTTTTAATTCCTTGCCATCGTGTTATTCAATCCAGTGGAATTTTTGGTGGGTATATGTGGGGTACTGCAAGAAAAACTGCAATCATTGGCTGGGAAGGAAGTAAAACGCATTCTATAATTTCAAGTTAGCAAGAACCGGGTTTTTAAACCACAACATTATTTAGATTTTTGCTTCCACACTTAAAAACGAAAAAAATGAATTCGCAAAAAGCCCTCCTGGCAAATTTCGGGTTGCTGATTATAGCCTTACTTTTTAACCCATTTAAAATGAAAGCCCAAAGCAATGAAAAGAAAACATTTATTCTCATTCACGGTTCGTGGCACAGTGCATGGAATTGGTACAAAGTAACACCATTGCTTGAAAAGAAAGGACACACAGTATATGCGCTTGATTTGCCAGGAATGGGAAGAGACAAAACACCAATAGAAAATGTGCGGTTTGATTCAACAATTCAAAAATTATGCAGACTTATTGAAACCATTCCCGGTAAAGTAATACTGGTGGCGCACAGTAAAAACGGAATTATGAATTCGTAATTGGCAGAATTGCGGCCAAAGAAAATTGAAAAATTAATTTATTTGGCAGCTGTACTTGTTGCTAACGGTAAATGTGCCAAAGATTATTTTGCCCTGGATGAAAAAGAAGTTTTAGGTGGACATATTACCTATAACGGTACAATTTCTTCTATGCTGTTACCAGAAATTTATAAAGAAGGATTATACCATGATTGTGCTGATGACATTACACAGATGGCTAACATACTTTTGTTGCCGGAATCTACAGAATCTGCTAAAGCAAAATTGAAACTTACTGAAGAAAATTATGGCAGTGTGCCAAGATATTATATTGAATGCACCGAGGACAGAGCCATTACACCTGGGTTGCAGGAAAAAATGTTAGAACAAATGCCTTGCTTAAAGGTATATAAATTACCCTCAAGCCATTCGCCATTTTTCAGTATGCCAAATAAACTAACAAACATCATCTGCCAAATAGCGAATTTACCAGAGCAAGGAACTACTAACAAGTAGTTTTAACTTTTCTCACTGTAGTGGATCACCAGCACTGCAGTGATGCACTGCCGCAAACCAAGCTAACGGCAACAAAAAGTGTTTATGTGTCGTTTCTTAAAAAGCCAATGAGCTGGCACAAGATATTTAAGCCAGCAATTCCTCTGCATCAAACAATATGCACCTATTAGCTCAGCATGATACAGCAAGAATACAGCGCACAATGCAGCCACTACAAAACTACTGCGGCACTACATTATTTTTTCACTACTTTATATTTTTCTGTACGGGCATCGGCAATGCGGCCTTTCCAGTTTAAGCCAAAAGCAAAATTGTAAACATTGCCTTCGCTGTCTTTATATGGTTCCATATCAAAGGGCACATCTTCTTTCTGCTGCTCCACCGTAAGCATGTTTGCGGGCATTTGCAGCGGCAGTAAACCACTAGGTTCTGTTGCACCGCTAATAACATCCAGCGCTGCTTGGGCAGATACGCCAAAGTGCAATACAATACTTTCCACTTCATTTTCAAATTCACCAAATATCATTGGTTTGTTTGCATTTACCACCACAATAACTGGTTTGCCTCTCATGGCATCTTTGGTGTCTAAAATAGTACGCAGATCCAAGGTATTGTGCGCTGTGGTGGTTTTGTTTTTATAACTGCGGTTAGTAATTGACGGATCAACCACTGGGTCGCCGGCAGCCAAGCTTTGCTCTTTTGCCGTGGTAGCCATGTAAGATGAATACTGTAATGTAACCGGCACATAACCATTGCCGCCATCTTTGCGGTCTTTTGCACTATAGCCCCCATCCGCACTGTTGGGGCTTGTTACAAACGCAATGGCAAAGTCTGCTTTGCTGGGGTCATCAGTAACAGCGTAATATTTTTTTACAGTGTTAATGTCAACAGGGTAATCAAAACGTGGCGCAGTCATATTGCCCCACCAGTCTTTTGCAGCAGGAAAATATATTCTAGGCACATATACCGTTTTTGTTTTTGCTACCGGCAACAAGGCACTTTTATTTTTAAGCATTATTATCGATTTTAACTGTGCTTCATACCCGGCTTTCATAAACCCAGGATTGCCAACAATGGTTTTACTTTCCTGCACATTTAAATACGGGTTTTCAAAAAGCCCCACACGAAAAATATTTTGTAAAAGCCGCACGGCAGATGTTTCAAATCTTTTACGCATAAAAGCTTCACCATGTTCTTTTACACCCATGGCATAAGCTGCCAGCACCGGTGCCAATTCGTTATTGCCACCAAACTGATCAACACCGGCCATTAACACCTGATAATGCCTTTCGTCAATACTTAGTTTTTCAACTCCCCAGGGTTTGCCTGCAAATATTTCAGGTGATGGGCCTTCATTTGCTGTAATCAACCAGTCGGTGCACACCACACCATCATAATTATATTTATTGCGCAGCACATCAGTAATTAAATATTTACTAAAGCCGTTGCCCACATTTTTTCCGGTGGGGTCTTGCCCGTAGGTTATGGTGTAGTAAGGCATTACCGCTGCAGCTTTACCGGTTTTACCATTTAGCTTAAAAGCGCCTTCGGTAAACGGATACATATGTGCTGCAAGGTTATTGCCGGGAAAAACTGCAAATTTTCCATAAGCCCAATGTCCGTCTCTTCCACCTTCTTCTGCTCCGCCACCGGGCCAGTGCTTCACCATTGCGTTTACACTTTTATAGCCCCAGCCATTATTTATTTCGTGTTTACCGGTCGATGTTTGAAAGCCATCAACATAAGCCCTTGCCATATCAGCATCCAGCTGAGGGCTTTCGCCAAATGTGTAGGCCACACGGTACCATCTTGGTTCTGTACCCAAATCAATTTGGGGAGATAAAGCTGTTGTGATTCCCAGTGCCCTGTATTCTTGCGCAGCAATGCTGCCAAACTGCTGCACTACAGCAGGGTCAAAAGTTGCGGCCATTGCAAGTCCGTCGGGCCACAAGGATATGTCGCCACCGGCACCAGCGTTAAAACTCACTGGTAACATTAGCGGTATGCCTTGGGTCGGTACTGGTGTTTACAGGAATGCCAAGGTCAAGCCCTTCTACAAAAGCCTGTACGTTATTATTCCATTGGGCAGCTACCTCCGGACTTTGCACCCTTGTAATTAAAATGTGGCGCAGGTTATCGTCTTTTAAAAAAGTTTTTTGTCCGTCGCTGAGGTCGGCGGGGTTGTTGGTGGCAGCATCAAATGGTTTACCATTATAAGTGCTGCTGCCAAAACCAAATGCGGCAGCTGGTATTGACTGGTGGCGGCTGTACAGCATTAATCCACCAATTTGTGCCGGTGTCATTTTTGTAGCCAGATCCTTAGCCCTTTCCGCTGCGGGCAGGCGCCAGTCTTCGTATTTATCCAGTTTACCGTTTCGGTTTAAGTCTTTAAATTTTAAACCTTTTACAGTAATCATTTTTACGCCCGATGTCGGGGCATAGGCAAGTGTGGCACCATTAGGATTGGTAACTGTAACAAAATTTTGCTGTGCCTGTAATAAAGTAGCAACAAAAATAAAAGTGGTTAAAAAAATGCTGCGTTGCAAACAGCTGGTAAAAGTTACTTTCATAAGCATATCGTTAAAAGGTAAATAATTATAGCAGCTGTTAAGATACAGCGTAAAGATTAACGGGCAAAATACTGCAGCAATAAGTTCACTTAAATGCAAAGCCTGAGCGGTTGTGTAACTAAGTAAAAGATGTTTGTATATTTATAGA
>JAGVCC010000183.1 GCA_020059395.1 Chitinophagales bacterium
AAAAATTGGCTTGCAAAATATTTACACCCTGCTTAAAACATTAAGTGAAAAAGATAAGCGGTATACACCAGCCCCGGCGTTAACACAATCAGCAACACAACAATGAGCTATATATTAAACATAGACACAGCTACAGAAGCAGCACATGTTTCAGTTGCACAAAATGGTATTATAATACACCAGCTTGCAAACCATATACAAAAAGATCATGCGGCTTTTGTGCAACCTGCTGTGGAAGCGTTAATTAAAACCGCAGGTATTTCTTTTAATGATGTTGCAGCCATTGCTGTTACAGCAGGCCCCGGCAGTTACACCGGCCTGCGGGTAGGAATGGCAAGTGCCAAAGGATTATGTTTTGCATTAAACAAACCGCTTATTGCTATTAGCACACTTGAAACGATGGCCAAAGCGGCCATTATGCAGCAAAATGATGCCAGCATTTTATACTGCCCCATGATTGATGCCCGCCGTATGGAGGTTTTTACAGCCATTTATAACCACCAGCTGCAACAAATTACTCCCCCACAGGCTTTAATACTGCACCAAAATGCATTGCAGCCAACATTGCAACACTATAAAATACTTTTTTTTGGAAGTGGTGCCCCAAAATGGAAAGCCCTGCAAACCAACAACCCTCAGGCATTATTTACCAGCACAGACTTATTGCCACAGGCCTTAGCTGCCCTTTCAATGTCATACTACAACAGCAGCCATTTTTTTGATGTAGCCTATACCGAACCCTTTTACATTAAGGAGTTTAAAGATAATACTTAATGGGCTGTACCTATCTGTAAAAGACATTTTTAAAAATTTCGATAAAAAAATTGTTGCATAATCAATTGTTTGTATATTTTTACCCCACAGATATTGTTCAAGCATAATTAAAATTAAAGCCTTATGATGGTTGCATCACAATCACACGGATCATCATCCGCAAAAACCAGTTCAATTTCTTCAACCAATTTCGATTACCATGCAAGCAAAAAAGCTGCAATGGTACTGCGTGCGCTTAACCACAAATTGCGCCAGCAGTTATTAAAATTAATTGAAGAAGAAAAAAAGATCACTGTTACAGAAATCTATGTGCGCCTGCGCCTGGAGCAATCTGTAGCATCTCAGCACCTGGCTATTTTACGCAAAGCCGGTATTGTAATAACTCAGCGTGACGGTAAATTCATTTATTACTCTGTGAATTTTAAGCGCCTTGAGGAAATTGAGACTTTTGTAAAACAACTGGTAGGTTAAACTTTTTTTACAAAGCGTTAAAACGCCCTGCAAATTGCGGGGCGTTTTTTATTTTTGCACATAAATATTTTTTTATGCTGATAAAACAATTATACACCGGCTGTTTAAGCGAAGCTGCATATTATATAGAAAGCGAAGGCGAAGTGGCGATTATTGACCCATTAAGAGACACGGATGAATATATAAAACTGACAAAAGAAAATAACGCCGTTATTAAATATATTTTTGAAACACATTTTCATGCCGACTTTGTAAGCGGCCATTTAGACCTTAGCAAACAAACCGGCGCTCCCATTATTTTTGGCCCCGGTGCCGTTACAAATTTCACTATTCATAATGCAAAAGATGGCGAAATTTTTAAGCTGGGTAAAGTAACTATTGAAGTGCTGCACACCCCCGGACATACCATTGAGAGTACTTGTTATTTATTGCGTGACGAAAACGATACGCCACACGCCATTTTTACCGGCGACACTTTGTTTGTAGGCGATGTGGGCCGACCCGACTTAAGCAGTGGCAACATGACAAGCGAAGAGCTTGCAGGAATAATGTATGACACCATACATAATAAAATACTGCCGCTGGCAGATGATGTAATTGTTTACCCGGCACACGGCGCCGGCAGCAGCTGCGGTAAAAATTTAGGGCCCAATACCCACAGCACTATTGGCGACGAAAAGAAAAACAACTACGCACTGCAACCGCAAACAAAAGCTGAATTTATTAAAGCCGTAACCACAGGTTTGGGAGAAGCGCCAAAATATTTTCAGGTAAATGCGCAAATAAATAAACAGGGTTACGAAAGTTTAGATACTGTTAAAGAAGAGGGATTAACACCACTTACGGTTGAAGATGTTAAACAGTGGGCTGCCGCAGATATGTTGGTGCTGGATACAAGACCAGCAACACAGTTTACTGAAGGTTTTATACCCGGCAGTATTTTTATTGGACTGGAAGGCCGCTTTGCAGAATGGGCGGGAGCTTTACTGCCTTTTGATAAGCCTGTGATTTTAGTAACAGAACCGGGCAAAGAAGAAGAAACCGTGGTGCGTTTGGCAAGAGTGGGGTTTGATAAGATGAAGGGCTATTTAAATGGCGGCTTTACAGCATGGCAAACTGCTGGTGAAAAAGTGGATATGATTGTAAACATAGAGGCCGATGAACTGGCTATGGATTTACCGCACGACCCCAACCTGACTGTGGTGGATGTGAGAAGACAAACCGAGTACGCCGATGGACACGTAAAGGATGCACAAAACATACCACTGGACGAAATGACCGATGTAGCCAACATTGCCGGCTTTGAGGACAACCAGAATTTATATGTGCATTGCGCTGGCGGTTACCGCAGTGTTATTGCCGCCAGTTTAATGAAACGGCAGGGCATCCACAATTTAAGAAATATTTTAGGCGGCTGGGGTAAAATAAAAGAAGAGAAAAAGATAAAGACGGAGAAAGATACCAGTGTGTTGAATTAGTCGTACAAGGCTTTTAATTATACATTACTCTCAAAAAAAAATTAAACCGTAAATATTAAAGGCTCCTAATAGGAGCCTTTAATATTTACGGTACTTTCTTAATTCCAAGTCCGTCATAGTCATTTAATATTTGTGCATTCTCTTTCATAATAATAGCGTTTAGGTTTAAGTTTGGCATATAATAAAGACAGTAATTTCATTTTTTTGTTGCAAAGGCTATGTTAATATAGTGTAAATTTATGAAACACCCCATTTTTTTGCTATTTCTTCATAGTTCATAAGAAACCGATCACTCTCTTTCTGAATTTCATCGATGTAATTCCTAAGTAATTTAAGATAATCAATAAATAGGGTCTTGAAACATTGCTTTATACAATTTTCATCAACTAAATCATTTTTAATAAGAAGAGAAATATTTTCAAAATAGTTTAATACACAAATAACGGCTTTTCTAGCTTCAATATTGCTTTCAAGTTCACTTATAAACTCACTTATTGGTTTGTGGTTTTGGAGTTTATCCTTATGCTCACGCAAAAATTTTCTTGACAATTCGACATGATTTGCCATATCGGGTTTAAACCAGAGTGAAGACACATGAAAAGCATGGGCTATTTTTTCTTTTTCTTTCTCTGACTGTTTGCTCTTTTTTTCTTCCTCATATTTTAGTATATCAAACTGAATTTTCTCTTTATTGACTTCAAAATTTAGGCGTAAATTTTTTGCATGATAAACTAAAGTCGTAGAAACAATCCCACAAGTCATTATTGCTACAATATCCCTTATTTCAAATTCTATGCCACTATAATTGGCAACGAGAATAAAAATTGTTGTTATAATAATTGTAATTCCTGCTCCCCAATAGAGGGTTGAATATTTGAATTTTATGTTTGTCGTATCAACCTGTTCTGGCATTTACTTATATTTTTTGTCAAATATATAAAAAGTGAATTTTTAAATTAAAAATATTTTTTGTTGTCGGCACCGTGCAATATGTGCTCCCAACAACTTTACTTATCCACCCACAAACTCCTATACTCTTCCTTCCACTCAAATTTAAACCTGCGGTGGCTCCATAAATAATTGGCGGGGTCTTGTTTAATGGTTTGTTCCAGCACATCACGGTAGCGGCGGGTAAGTTCGCCAACAGGCAGGTTCTGGCTTTGTTCTGCCAGTAGTGTTGTGGTAAAATGATAATGCCCCCGTTTTACTTTTTTAAATGCGATGTACACAACTGCAGCATTATTTTTTACAGCGCCTTTTTCCGGCCCGGTTACAAAGGGTGTAGGACGGCCAAAAAAGTTTAGCCAGTAACCGCTTGTTGGCACACCGGGGTTTTGGTCTGCCGCCAATGCCAGTATATATTGGCTTTTAAAAACATCATGCATTTTGTTTTTAAAATCGGGGGCGCTAATCATAATGGTGCCGTACTGTTTTCTAAAATCTAAAAATATTTTATCAAGCGCTTTATTTGCAATGGGCATATACACACCTACAAATGGAATTTTTAAATTGATGGCATAAAGCAAATTGGCATACTCCCAGTTAAACTGGTGGCCGGCCATCAGGTTAATATTATAGCCTTTATCAATTAAACTGTTAATTACATCAAAACTGCCGGTGCTGCGCTTTTCAATTTGCTTTTTAGATATAGATATAAACTTAATGGTTTCAATAAATGTATCAGTAAAGTAGCGGTAAAATTGTTTGGCAATCTGCTGCCTTTCCCTGGTTGTTTTATCCGGAAAAGCAATTTGCAGATTATTAAGCACCACTTCTTTCCGATAACCAATTACATGATACAATAAAAAAGCAGCAAAATCACTGATGCCATATAAAATAAAAAATGGCAACAGCGATACAAGGTATAATAATGGATAAACAATGTAATACATGTGCGTAAAGGTAAGGTAGCGACTACTGGTTTTAAAATTTTTACTATACCGTCTGCCTTATTTTTATCCTTGTAAAGATGTAAGTATATGGCTGCTGTTAGCAACCCATTTTTTTAACTGTACTTATAAAAATCATCAAGAATAAAAATGAGGAACAAATGCATTCCAAAAATGCTGTGTAATTACTGTTGAAGACAAAGTATTATTTTAGGCTGCTGTTTTCAATATTAACAGTGTGGTTGCTGAACCATTCGGTTGGTACAAAAAAATTAATTAGCGAAAACTATTTTTCCAGTTAACTAAAAATATTTTACTTATTGCTGAGTATATAATCGCCTTTTATTGTCATAGGTATTTTTTGGCCCATCATGTCCATTTCAGCTTTTACATCCATTTTATAACTCCCATTTTGCATGTAGCCATCATCAAGTTTTATGGTAAGCATTCCTTTTTGGCTGCCTTTCATGTTTACATCTATTGCTACAGCACCCTGTTTCATCTTACCTTTTCCATCTATCAGGCCGTCTAAATCAATGTCCGCAATTCCATTTTTTACACCTACCAGTTTGTATTTATAATTTATAACCATATCCATACTAGATATATTTACTTTCGCTTTGGCCGTCCAGCTTTCGCCAATTTTTACAGGCTTATCGGGATACATACTGAACATGGTGCTAAACAAACTGTTCATTTGCTCTTTAGAAAACATTTCCTCCATCATTTTCTGGGTTGCAATATCCGTTTCTGAATTGATAAGCACAGAATCAAAACCTTTTACGGCTGTAATTTCATTTTTAGGCGACAGCTCTAATACGACCGACTTTCCAATTATGCGTTTCGTAGTTTTATTCATAATGCTGTCCATGTTTACAGATGTGGGCATTTTATTCCCCATGTCCATTTTCATATTCATATTGGTATAAGTAAGTTTTAAAGCCTTATTTTCCCCTGCAGGCTCCGCCACATCAAATTTTACAGACGCATCCATCCCAATCTTCATGTCAATAGGTTGCCCCGGTATAGCCATACTCATATCCATATTCATTTTTGTATTGTGATTAAAACTGTCGCCCTGTTTTAACCGCATTTTAATCATATAAGCCTCTCCTTGAGGGCTGTTGCTACAAGACAGTACAAAAACTGTTAAAAGGCCTATTATGGCAATTGCAAATTTTTTCATTTTTTTCTATTTAAATTAAATATTTTGTAAATATAAAAGAAAACGGGTAACTAACATGTTACCCGTTTTTTATAAATTATGCTGTAAAATTTACAATCCCATCTTCGCTTTCAAATTAGCATCAATCGCATCTAAAAACTCTTCAGTATATAAATAATGCTCGCCATGGTTTACTTTATTACCATGAATACAAACAGCAAGGTCTTTAGTCATTTTACCGCTCTCTACAGTTTCAATACACACTGCTTCTAAAGCCAAACAAAAATCTATCAGCGCCTGGTTGTTGTCTAATTTACCACGAAAGGCAAGTCCTCTTGTCCATGCAAAAATAGAAGCAATAGGATTGGTGGAAGTTGGTTTACCTTTTTGATGATCTCTGTAGTGGCGGGTAACTGTACCGTGTGCCGCTTCTGCTTCCATAGTGCTGCCATCAGGAGTTACCAATACAGATGTCATTAAACCTAAGCTGCCAAAACCCTGAGCAACGGTGTCGCTCTGCACATCACCATCATAGTTTTTACAAGCCCATACAAAATTACCATTCCATTTTAAGGCGCTGGCAACCATGTCATCAATTAAACGGTGTTCATAAGTAATGCCGGCAGCTTCGTAAGCAGCTTTAAATTCATTTTGATATACTTCTTCAAAAATATCTTTAAAGCGGCCATCGTATTTTTTAAGAATGGTGTTTTTTGTAGAAAGGTACAAA
>JAGVCC010000362.1 GCA_020059395.1 Chitinophagales bacterium
CCCAATGCCGGGCCCGATAAATTACTTTGCAGCGGGCAAACAACATCGGCACAATTAACAGCAAGCGGTGGTAACACCTATACATGGAGCCCGCCAACAGCTTTAAGCAATACCAATATTGCCAACCCAATGGCATCTCCAACGGTTACCACCACATATGCAGTTGCAGTAGGTGTTACCGGCTGTGCCAAAACAAGAACAGACAGTGTTACCGTTGTGGTTAGTACACCACCGATTATAGGTGCATTGAACGACACACTTATTTGCAATATTGATACGCTGCAGCTAACAACCGGCGGCACCGGCAATTTTTTATGGAGCCCCAATTACATGATAAGCAGTATTACTGCACAAAGCCCGCTGGTAAGCCCTGATGTACCCACAAAATATTATGTACGCTTAACGGATATTTTTGGCTGCATTAATACCGATTCTGTTTATGTAGATGTAAAAGAACGGGTAACAATATTTGCCGGTAACGATACTACTATTTGCCAAACAGATGGCATACGGCTAAACACCATAAGTGATGCGCTGCATTACCAGTGGACCCCGAACACTTATCTTAATAACGATACTGCCAAAAGGCCCTTTAGCATTCCCTTAAGTACCATTACTTATACAGTTACCGGTAATATTGGCAAATGCCAAAGCAGTGATGCTATAACCATAACAACCGTGCCTTACCCGGCAGCTAATGCAGGCCCAGACCAAGCCATTTGCCCCGAATGGGGAGCAGATGTTCAATTAAATGCAACGGGTGGCAGCAGTTATTTATGGACACCATCTACTTTTTTAACCAACCGCAGCATACCAAACCCCGTGGTGCAAAAGCCCACTGCAAGCATACGCTACATTGTAACTGTTACCGATATACTGGGCTGCCCAAAACCTGTAAAAGATACTGTTTGGGTTATTGTGCATCCAAAAGTTATTGCCAATGCCGGCCCTTCAGACACTATTGTTGTTTTGGGCCAGCCGTTGCATTTACAGGCAACCGGCGGCGTTAGTTACTTATGGAGCCCGGCCACCTGGCTCAATAGTGATACACTGCAAAAACCCACTGCACTGCCGCAGGGTAATATACGTTACACGGTTACGGCAACATCTGCCAATGGCTGCACTGCCAGCGACTTTATAGATGTGATTGTTTACCGAGTTTTACCAGACATGTATGTGCCCAATGCCTTTACACCCAACGGCGATAAAAAGAATGATATTTTCCGCCCTATATTAATTGGCATGAGAAAACTACATTACTTCAGGGTATACAACCGTTTTGGTCAGTTAGTGTACAGCACCAGCGATATTGGCAGCGGCTGGGATGGTAACTATCGTGGCCGTGGGCAAGACCCTGCCACTTACGTGTGGTATGCGCAGGCCGAAACATATACCGGAGAAATCAAGTTTAAAAAAGGATCGGTGGTGCTTGTAAGAGAATAAAATATATAATTCAGTTTGAAAAAAATTAGTCTTTTCTTCTTTTTTGTTACAGCTATCGCCCCTTTGGGATTTTCAATATCTATTCTTTCATATTACTTGCATACAAGCATGCTAATTGGTGAATTCCCTTCATATTTAAACCAACTAAATGCTCCAACAATTCACAATTTTTATTCACCAGTTATTGACTTTTTTCTTGCTGTATGGCTATTGAGTTTTCCTTTTTGGCTAATTGCAATTATTGTCATTTTTCTCTATCATAAATCTTGGATTGATTTTAGAAAGCCAATAGTATTTGCAGTAATAGCAAATGCAATAAATGTAATTATCCTTTTAACGCCAATATTTGAATGGTATGTTGATTAGGAGAATTGTTGTTACTAAAAATTTTTAAGAACATAAAGCTGCCAATAAGGTTTTAAAAACCTGTCTGCACCTTATTTTTGCGGCATGAACAAAATTGTTTTAATTACCGGTACTACATCCGGCATTGGCAAGGCCTGCGCCGAAAAATTTGCTGCGGCAAAATATAACCTCATTATTACAGGCAGAAGAAAAGAGCGACTGGATAAACTTTCTGATGATTTAGAAACACAACATGGTATTCATGTACTGTCACTTTGTTTTGATGTGCAGAACAAAGAAGCTGTTTTCAGCAATATTACCAACCTGCCAACCGAATGGCAAGGCATTGATATATTAGTTAACAACGCAGGCCTAGCATTAGGCCGGGATAATTTTGACACTGCCGATTTACAGGATTGGGAAACGATGATAGATACCAATGTAAAAGGCCTGCTGTATGTTACTCGGGCAGTTTTATCTTTTATGATTAACCGTAAGCAAGGGCATATTTTTAACATCGGTTCTGTTGCCGGTAAAGATGTATATGAAAAAGGCAATGCCTACTGCGGCAGCAAATTTGCCGTAGATGCATTGAGCAAGGGTATGCGTATTGATTTATTACCCCACAATATTAAAGTTACCGCCGTACACCCCGGTGCGGTGGAAACTGAGTTTTCGATAGTACGTTTTAAAGGAGACCAGGATAAAGCGGACGCTACTTACAAAGGCATGGTTCCATTAACCGGCAGCGACATAGCCGATATTATTTTTTACTGTGCCACGCTGCCGCCGCATGTGTGTATAAACGATCTTGTGGTAACCCCAACACAGCAGGCTAATGGCATTTATATTCACAAAAACAATTGATTTACAACGCATTATTTTTTTTGTAATTAGGCCATTCCATTCATTTGGTCGAAAAAAGCTGTCCTGAAATTAAAATTAATCTGCCTTTGCTTGGATTATCCGGCAAACGGCAGTATTATTGCATATCCAAACACCTAAATGAAGAACCAATGATTCTCCGCAAATTATTTTCAGCATTTTTTTTATTAGCAGTTTTAAGTTTTCAGGTAAATGGACAGGATGTTATCCGTCAAAATCCTTGCAGCAGTCCTTCTATATTACAGCAGGCTGATAGTATTAAGCAGGAACTGGCTAAAAATGGTTTTGTTGTAGTAAAAGAAGCCAGCATGCAAATGGAAAGTGAATATGAAATGCCTGTAATTGTTCCCTTAACTGAAGGCAGCTGGTATCAATTTGTTTTCATTGGCGATATTTCTTCTAAATTATACGAAGTAAGGATGTTTGACTGGGATGAGAAACAAGTAGTGTATCAAAAGAAAATGTGGGGTGATGTGGATGGCAATGTTATCAGCTACTCTTATATACCTAAGTTTAGCGAATATCATATGATGAAGCCTGTGCAGGTAAATAAAAAGAAAAAACAATTGTGCGGTTATGTAATGTTGCTTAAAAAAACAAATGCACCCGTTAAATAAATTTTGCCTTGGTTATAATGATTAAAAGCCTGCTTAACAGCAGGCTTTTTTAATTTGTATCATCAAGCGGTTGTTAACAATTACTAAAACATTTAAAGTTGGTTGCACGTATGTTCACTACGGTATTAAACTGGCTTAATTTAAGTAATTTCAAAAACACACAGTTCGCTAATCGTCGCTGCTTTGTTGTACTCTTCATAAATTTTACGGCAATGTACGCTTGTTTCAAAAACAGTTTTATAAGCAGGCATACAATAAATTAAATATAACGGCCTGTCAGTTGCCTTTACATGGCAAAGCATTTTTTGTAAAACAGCCTGCGTTGTCTCGTTTCCAAACGGGTTAAACATATAAACCGTATTCACTGCCTCCGGTATATGAAATAAAGTAGCATCTGCGCTTTTAACAGCGTATGAAGTCTTACTGCCTTTATGTTTTACTGCTTCGCAATTTTGCGCTGCAAGCTGTATTGCTTCTTCATCAAGGTCGATACCAAACACAGACTGCACATTACGCAACATTGCATAATTCAATACCCTCCCGCTACCGGATCCTATATCAAGCAAATTAATTTCACTTATACCAAAAGGTAAATAGGAAAAACCTTTTCTTATATCGTAGTAAGACGATGCCTGATTTTCGTGTGCATCTTTATTTACAGAAACTGTAGTAGCAGCCGCCTGTTGCGCTTGTGTTTGGCTAAAATTTATACCTGCGTTCCGTAACCGAAACTTAATAAATGTATCGTAGGTTTTTGCGGCAAGAAAGTTACCCAACCCTTTATTTTTTACATGAGCAGCAAGATGCCTTAATTTATCAGTAATTTTTTTCAGCATAAATTTTTGTTAGCCCTTTGTGAAAGATAGTTTAGCTTAAATACTTACCAACAATTGGCACCCGCCTGCCCACACCAAATGCTTTTGGCGAAATACGGATGATTGGGCAAAACTGATTGCGTTTGTACTCATTAATGTTTACCATTTTCAACACACGGTCAACCAGTGCGGCATCAAAACCCTGTGCTTTAATTTCATTGGGCCCCTGCCTGCGTTCAATATACTGGTACAAAATTTTATCCAGTATAGCATAATCAGGTAAGCTGTCGCTGTCTTTTTGTCCAGGCCTTAATTCTGCACTTGGTGCTTTGGTAATTATATTTTCAGGAATAATTTTTTCAGTACGGTTAATATATTCTGCCAAAGCATATACCTGTTGTTTGTAACAGTCTCCCAGCACACCCAAGCCACCAGCCATATCGCCGTACAGCGTGCCATACCCGGTAGACAATTCACTTTTGTTGGAAGTATTTAAAAGTATATAGCCAAACTTATTGGCAATGGCCATTAATAAATTTCCTCTTGTGCGGCTTTGTATATTTTCTTCTGCAATACTAAAGGGTAAATCTTTAAAAATGGGTTGCAGCTCTGAAAGAAAGCTTTCAAAAATATTTTTTATAGGAACAACATCATAGGGGTTGCTTAAGTTTTTACTTAACTGTTCCGCATCGCTTACAGAGTGAGATGTAGAAAATTCAGAAGGCATTAAAACTGCACGTACATTTTCTTTACCCAACGCAGTACATGCCAGTGCCAGTGTAACCGCACTGTCAATACCTCCACTGCTTCCTAAAATAGCTTTGGTAAACCCCATTTTGGTAAAGTAATCTTTAATGCCCATTACTATAGCATCATGCACCTGTGCTATGTTTAAGTTTTCTTCAAAAATTAAAGGGTTTAATTCTTTATCGGGCACCCGGCTGGCCGGTTCAATAACAGGTGCATCAATAGTGCCATCATCTTTTAAAATAAAACTTTGCAGACTTGATTGAAACATAGGTAATGCACCGCACAGGTTGGCATGTTTATCAAACACCAGCGAGGCACCGTCAAACACCACTTCCGTTTGGCTGCCCACGGCATTGCAGTAAAAAAGCGGCAGTTTATATTTTGTAACATTTGCTTTTATAGTTGCTTTGCGGTCTTCATCATGCGTATAATCAAATGGTGAGGCAGATAAGTTCAGCATTACATCCGGCTGCTGTTTCATCAGTTCATCCATTGGGCAAATGCGGTACATGGGGTTATCGCCCAGGTTCCAAATATCTTCACAAATAGTTATTGCCAGTTTTTTTCCTTTAAAGTTAATTACGTTCCATTCATACGCCGGTTCAAAATAACGGTACTCATCAAAAACATCATAATTAGGCAGGCAGGTTTTATGTACAACTGCTTTCACTTCTTTCTCGTACAAAAAGAACGCAGCGTTAAACAA
>JAGVCC010000397.1 GCA_020059395.1 Chitinophagales bacterium
ATTTGCCAACAAAAGAAATATTTCCAGGCCTTACGGGCCGTTTTATTCATACTGAAAAAATGACCTTTGCTTATTGGGAAGTAAAAGCCGGCAGTACAGTACCTGAACATTCGCATATGCATGAGCAGGTAGCGCATGTAATGGAAGGGGAATTTACTTTAACTGTAGATGGTGTGCCGCTTGAACTGAAACCCGGAAATGTTGCTGTAATACCATCCAACATAAAACACAGTGGTATTGCTGTTACCGATTGTAAATTACTGGATGTATTTTGCCCGGTGAGGGAAGATTACAGAATTTAATAACACTGTTTTATGGCAAAGAAAGACAAAGCTATGGACGCTTACATTAATAAAAGCGCCGATTTTGCAAAACCTATTTTAAACCACTTACGCCAACTGGTGCATAAAGTATGCCCCGAAGTGGAAGAAAAAATGAAATGGAGCATGCCGCATTTTGACTATAAAGGAGAAATGATGTGTGGTATGGCTGCCTTTAAACAACATGCAAGTTTTGGATTTTGGAAAGCAGCTTTAATGAAAGATCCTGTACTGATAGAATCTGCAAAAACTGAGGTGGCTATGGGGCACTTGGGAAAAATAACTTCGTTAAAAGATTTGCCCGGCGATAAAAAACTAACAGCATGGATTAAAGAAGCCATGGAGCTGAATGACAAAGGCATTAAACTGCCAGCAAAAGCAAAGGCAACAGAAAAAAAAGAGTTAGCAGTGCCTGATTATTTTACAAAAGCACTGGCTAAAAACAAAAAAGCACAAAAAGTTTGGGATGGCTTTGCCTACTCACACAAAAAAGAATACCTGCAATGGATTACAGAAGCTAAAACAGAAACCACCAGAGAAAGCCGCATGGCCACTGCACTTGAATGGATTGCCGAGGGCAAAGGCAGAAACTGGAAGTATGAAAAAAAGAAGTAGTTACTTTTTGCCCTTTACTAAATTATAAGAATCATCCACCATCTCTTTTATTTGTGCTGATGACAGCACGCCATTTACAATAATGGTATTCCAGTGTTTTTTATTCATGTGGTAACCGGGCAAAACTGCATCCGGATATTCCTCCCTTAATTCAACAGCTTTATCAGGATTGCATTTTACATTAAACTGCAAAGGACTGCTATTTAACCCTGCCAGTAAAAATATTTTTCCGTTTACTTTAAACACAAGGGTATCTTCCCCAAAAGGGAAGCCTTCTTCTACTGATGGTTTTTGCAATGCGTACTCCCTTAGTTGTTCTATATCCATTTTACAAAACTATTGCATTTCTTAAAACTTACTCCAGTAAAGTACATTCAAAACCATTACTGCTTACCAGCTCAATAATTTGAGTAACCGGCACACTGCTGCCTTTAACACGAAGTATATTATCGCAATCAGCCAAATCAAAATTTACCTGATGCGCTGGAAGATGTTGAGACAATAAAGCAAGCAGTGTTGCCGCATGTAAATGCTCAGTTACATTTGTTTTAAAAACTTCCACCATATTATCAGTTATTTATCCAGCAGCTGCATATGCTCTTTAATAATACGCTGCAGTTCTTTTTTTGCAGCGGTAATAGCTTTTGCATCCTGCAGGTAAAGCAGGCGCCGGTCTTTATAATTTCCTTCCAGCAGCGGCGACTTTATTTTTACAATCAGCGGGTGATGAAAGACCAGTAATATTTTATTGTTTTTATAAGGGCCAAATGTTACCACATCCTCTTTATAATAAAAGCTGGGTGCATTCCATTTAATCCGCTCACTCAGTTGTGGTGCTGCGGTTTTAATAATTTTTCGTACTGCATCTGTAGCCGTACGTTGCGCTGCATCCAGTTTGTTAAGCCATACTGTTACCTGTTCTGCATCAGTAAGTTTTGTACTGGCTTTTGCAGGCGCTGTTTTAAGGGCTGCTTTTTTTGCAGGTGCAGTTTTTTTACCAAATTTTTCCTCAGCTTCTTTTACACGAAATTTTACAATTTGCTCCACCAGCTTTATTGGCAATTTTTCAGCCAGTGGAAACTGTACAGATCCTTTACCCTGTTTATATTTTGCCAGCTCTTTTTTAAAAGCATCATGCCCGGTGGGTGTGGCATAAAAACCAATATGATTAGCATAGCCTGCAAAGTACACCAGTGGCTTACCCAAATATTTATAGCCCGGCATGCCATAAAATATACCTTCCTCCGCTTTAGGTGCATTGGCTTTTATAGTTTTACGCATTTGGTTTAGTAACTGCTGCACCTCCTTTGGAAAGGCAGCAATATATTCTTCTACTGATACAGCTAACTTACCTTTCATATTATACAGTTCTTTTTTTCCAGAAATAATAAGATAATATTCCTGAAACAATAAATAACAGCATACCCAGCATTTGTGGATCAAATGAAGGTGATATGGATATAATGGAGAAAACTGCACCGGTTAAATCAAAAAACAACCCGGCATAAGCCCATTCTTTTACGGTTTTATTTAAACCAGGAATTAGTATAGCTAATGAGCCGGCAATTTTTGCAAAGCTGATAAACTTAATAAAATAAACAGGATACCCCATTCCATCATGCAGCATTTGTTTTGTTTCTGCGTTAGGGCCAATACCTCCTGCAGATGAAAATATCATTAACCCGGCAAATAAAATGGTAAATACCCAATACAAAATGTTAACAGTTTTTGGTTGCATACAAAAGTTGTTTAAAGATTGAAATTTATTTTTTAAATGATAAGCCCGCCTGTTTTAATACTGTTTTCAATATGGGCAGAGATGCCGGCCCCATACCATGCAGTTGTAAAATTTCTTTTTGACTGTGTGATGACAGCCTGCGCAAAGTGGTAATGCCTTTGTTTTGCAATGCCCTTTTTGCTGGC
>JAGVCC010000372.1 GCA_020059395.1 Chitinophagales bacterium
ACCCATTTTTTACCAAATAAGCTTTGAATAAGCCTGCCTGCAAATAAGCGGCCTGCAAATTTTTTTTGCCAGGCTTTTGCATACATTCCTTCCATTTGAGGCCGGGTTATTTGCTTGCTTAAAAGTTTATTAATTGCTTCAAATGCTAATTTGCTGCCATGCAGGGCCATGCTCATGCCGTTGCCGCACAAAGGTGTTATCATCCCTGCTGCATCTCCCAATAGCAGTACATTGTTTTCTACCTGTTGCTTTTTATTAAAACTAATTTGGGCAATGGTTACCGGGGTTTTAAATAGTTTTTCGCTGTTTTCTAAAATGTGTTTTAAATGCACATTTTGTTTTAAAACCTGCTGCTCCAGCGCTTCAATATTATTATTACACTGCTGCAAATTTTTTGCAGTGGTAAGGTAGCAAAGGCAATACTTATCATCTTCAATTTTTGAAATACCGCAATACCCGTTTTTAAAATTATGCAATGCAATTAAATGATGCGGCCAGTTTGTTTTAATGTGGTATTTTATACCCACATAATTATTAAGGCGGTTGTTTTTGCGGCGGATAAAACTGCGGTTCCACTTAACATCAATATTACTGCGCTTGCCAAAACATCCGGCAGCTACTGTGGCGTTAATATCACCTGTGGTGGTGGCAACAGTAAACTGGCTTTCTTTAAAATGTATGTCAATTACCTTGCAACTTTCTTTTATTGTAACACCTGCTGCTTTTGCAATATGGTACAATTCGTAATCAATTTTATACCTGCTTATGCCGAAGCCGCCAAGTGGCAAATGCTGTTCAATTTTATTGCCACTGGGTGCTGTTATAAGTAACTGATTAATTTTTGGAAGGTTCATTTGTTGCAGGGGCAGGCCTAATCGGGTTAAAAAATCCCAGCTTTCCATACTTATATATTCTCCGCAAACCCTGTTAAAGGGGTAATATTCTTTTTCTATCAGTACTGTATTGTAACCTGCTTTTGCACATTGTATAGCAAGCGCCAGGCCGGCAAGCCCGCCACCAATAATAGCCACATCATATAAGCTGTTTTCTGCCGGCATCAGTTTTTTAGGTTTTGTACAGTAACCAGCCATCTAAAAGCCCATTTCCAAACTACTTTATTACCATTAGTATTTGCTTGTTTTAAAAGGGTTATCAGTTCTTTTTTATTAAATCCTCTTAATACCGAAAGCGGCGCATCATTTTTTACCATATAACTTTTTGAAAAAAAACGGGAGAGCCATTTTATAGAATAATAAGCGAAAGGATTTCGGTGTAAATCGTTTATAAAAAAACCGGTTGTTGCTTTTGCCGCACTCCATTTAAAAATGTCCACAATATCTTCATTGGTAAAATGATGACAAAAAAGCGATGCAAAAACTATATGCGGCTGTATGGGCAACAGTGCTGTTTTGTAATTGCTGCAAATAAATTGTATGCCATTGTTTGAAGGCAACGTTTTTGCAAAATCAATACAATGGGGGTTAATGTCTACACCCGTAAAAGTGGCAGCAATATTTTTTTTACTGCACCATTTCTTAATTACTCTTAAATTATCGCCACCGCCGCAACCAATTTCGCAAATATGCAATACAGTTTGTGGAGGATTATTTTCTACTAAATATTTTAAGCCTGCAATAGTAATGGCATGGCCGCCCAGCAGGGTATTTATAACATTCAGCTCCTGCATGTTTTGCTCAATATCTTTAAAGGGAATATCATCCCTGTCGAGCAATTCTTTTTTATTACTGCGTTGTGTAAAATCAGGCATGTGTGGTAGCTATAAATGTTTCCATTGTTAAACCGGGGCCAAATGCTGCTCCAAAAATTTCCTCTGGTAAGTTGTTGCCCTTTTCACTGTCTTTTATTTTCTGCATAATATTTTTCAGCACAAATAAAATAGTGGCAGAACTCATATTACCATATTGCTGCAGCGCATGGTAACTTTCCTGTAATTGGCTGCTGTTTAGTTGCATGGTTTTGCAAACAGCGTCCAGTATTCTTTTTCCGCCGGGGTGTATGCACCAATGGCGTATGTTTTGTAAACTGCTGCCTGCACTTTCTAAGGCACGTGTAAGCAATGGGCTAAAATCAGTTTCAATTAAATCAGGCACATAGCCGCTTAGTGTCATTAAAAAACCGGTAGCTGAAATTTCCCAGCTCATATCTTTTTGCCCTTGTGTAATAACTTCGCCATAAAAATGTTTTAGAAAAATACCTTTGTTATCATTTTCATCATGAGTAACCAGTGCAGCTGCTGCGCCATCGGCAAATAAAAGGCCGGCTGCAATATTATCGCTGCTGGGTTGTTTTTGAAAATGCAGTGTACACAACTCCGTACATACAATAACTACTTTTGCCTGCGGCGTTGTTTTGCAAATAGCATCGGCCATTTTTAAAGCATGTACGGCAGCATAACAGCCCATAAAATTTACACTGGTACGGTAAATATTTTTTGGCAGTTGCATTAACTCCATCACCTGCAAATCTAAACCCGGCGCACTCATGCCGGTACAGCTTACGGTAATAAGGTGTGTTATTTCCGCAGCTGTTGTGTAACCGGCAATACAGTTTTCTATTGCTTTTACAGACAGGGCAGGGGCATAATTTTTATACCAGGCCATACGCTGCTCCACACCCGGAAAAGGCTCCACGTTTACAGTTTTAGGA
>JAGVCC010000057.1 GCA_020059395.1 Chitinophagales bacterium
CCTGCTGCATGGCTGCTGGTGCCATACATTTGCTGGGTAAGCTTTGCAACAGTGCTTAACTATTTTATCTGGAAACTTAATTAAATAATTCAGGATACAGGAGGTAAGCTTTCATAATAATGCTTACATGGTCTGCTACCCAAATTTTACCATTCTTTACCATTTCTATCACCTCTTTGGGGGTGCAAATCATTAATTCAATTTCTTCGTTTTCATCAAAATTTTGCTTGGCATTAAATGTGGCATTCTTAACTAAAAAACCGTGTGTAACCTGGTAGGTTTTTGTTGGGTTGCCGGCCATTTGGCCTAATGATATTAAAGCACTTTCATCCATTTTTATACCTGCTTCTTCTTCCAGCTCGGCAATGGCAGTTTGGGCAACAGTTTTATTTTTTTGTATTGCCCCTGCCGGAAATTCAATAACCACTTCTCCAATACCATGCTTGTATTGTTTTACCAATACAATATTTCCATCTGCGGTAAACGGTATCACAATAACCACTTCGCCTAAAATGCAATAAAAAAAATCGTCTACAATTTTATTATTGGGCAGTTGCACCGTGTGCCTTACTGCCGGTAACCATTTAGATGGTGATACATCTTCTTCCTTAAGTACAGTCCATTTTTCCATTTCCCTAAAACGTTATTTTCTAAAAATTATTCTTCCACATCATACTTTCCACAGGTTTGCCCGGCTGGCCGCTGTATTTGGCGTTTTTCTTTTCATTATACTTTACTTCAATTTCACCATCCACCGGAAAATAAATTAACTGGCCAATGGGCATGCCTGCATACACACGTACGGGCTGCTTTACGCTAATTTCCAGCGTCCAGTTACCACAAAATCCAACATCGCCTTTGCCTGCAGTGGCATGTATATCAATACCCAAACGGCCAGTGCTGCTTTTGCCTTCTAAAAAAGGCACATGCGCATGTGTTTCGGTATATTCTTCTGTTACTCCCAGGTAAAATTCATGCGGTTGTAAAACAATACCTTCTTCCGGAATATCAAAATGCTCAATAGTATTGTGCTTTTTTGCATCCAGTTCTTTATTTACATAACGGGCAAGGTGTTTACCCAAATGCACATCGTAACTGTTGCTGCCCAGGCATTCTCTGTCATAGGGCTCAACTTTAATGGTCCCTTTTCCAATCTCTTCTAAAATACGTTTGTCGCTTAAAATCATGTTTAATTTTTTTGTAACCGGCTTCAGTGTTTATGGCAACTTTTTAGTTGTGCCTGTGCGCATAAAGGTTTTGTGTGCAGCTTAGGCATCACTCACTTTTACTGCATACCTTTATTCATCTTTTACCAAAGCGTAAAACTAAATTTTCAATTTTTAATTTTTAATTTTTAATTGCTCAAATGCCGTTGGTTTATCAACAAAATATTAACGCAGTAACCAAAATAGGGGTGTGGCGTATTACCGAAACGGAAAATTTCTTTTTACAGCAGGTGCCTTTACAAAATGAAATTACCCATCCGCACAAACGGCTGCAGCATTTGGCAGGCAGGTTTTTATTAAAGGAATTGTATCCCGACTTTCCATTGGCACTTATACAAATTGCCGATACCCGTAAGCCATTTTTGCCAAACGAAACGTATCATTTCTCCATATCTCACTGTGGCGATTATGCAGCGGTGGTTGTAAGTAAACAACACAGGGTGGGGGTGGATATAGAAGCCGTAACAAATAAAATACAGCGCATTATTCCTAAATTTTTAACTGATGCAGAACAGCAGCTGATAGCAACTGATGCTGTAAGTAAAACAGCCACGCTGTTGTGGAGTGTAAAGGAAGCAGTATTTAAATGGAAAAGCACCGGCGGTGTGGATTTTAAAAAACATATCACCATTAAAAAAATTGAGCCGGGTATTGATGAAGGCACGGTGTATTGCATTTTTGAAAACGAGACAACATTACAAGTGTCTTACATCTTCTTTAGCAATCACTCACTAACATGGCTGGTTAGTTATACATAAATTTTAACAATTGTTTTTTTGCTGCTTGTGTGCTTAAGTGATAGTTTTGAAAAAAATATTGTATGCAAAAACTACTGCTTTCCATTTGCCTGCTTGCTGCTGTTGTGTTTGTATCTGCACAACGCACTGCAACTAAACGTACCTCATCAAAATCAGGTAATCATTCCAATGCTGTAAAGCTTGGTGTAAACACTTTTTTTGATACTGACGAATTTCCATTTAATATAGCCTGGGAAACAAAAGTGGGTACAAATGAATCTATACAAATCGGTATGCTGCCCCGGTTCAGTAAGTATAATGAGGAAAAAACTTCGGGTATTGGAATTAGTATTGCCTATCGTAAATACATATCAAAAAATCGCACAGGTATACAGGGTTTGTTTTTTTCACCTATTGTAAAAGTTGGTTTTTTACAGGATAACTATGCTTACAGAAGTTACAATTATACAGGTAACCCGCCGCAGCCACAATATTATATCTATTCAAGAAAGTCGAGGGTTAACCAGTATAATATAGGCGCAGTATTTGGCCATAAATGGGCATACCGTAGTGGTTTTACTTTTGAAGTAAGTGGTGGTATGGGGTATTTTAATACAAAAGATAGCTACGAAATAAACAATAACGGTTCAGGAACAGCCAGCACTTTTAAAGAAACGTACAACCGTTCTGGCATACTGCCTCAGTTACAATTAAGTTTTGGTCACGCTTTTTAAACAGCATCCGGTTTGGGTGTTGTAATGGTGGGGTCCTGATTTAAAAGGTTTGCCAGTGCTGTGTATAATCCCGGATAAATACCCTGCAGTTGCCAGGGTTTTTCAAAAAATATTTCCATACTTTCTGCCCAAAACTCCTGAAAGTTTTTAAGGGCATAAGTGGAGTATAATTTGTTACCATTGTCCTGTTCGGTTTCAAAAGCTTTGTTGCCGTATTCACTAAACTGGTCAAAA
>JAGVCC010000284.1 GCA_020059395.1 Chitinophagales bacterium
GGTTGCCAGGACAATCAAACCTCACGTGATGGTGTTAAAAATGGTTTGTTTACAGAAAAACTCCTGCAGGTATATAACGGCGGAAATTTTAAAAGCAGTTATGCGCTGATGCTGAGAAAAATTTTAACCTTAATGCCATCTAATCAAACTCCCAATTTTTCTATATTTGGTAAACGTAATGCAGTTTTTGAAAACGCCGTAGTGTTTGAAAAATAAGTTTATCGCAGCCGGTTAAAAAGTGCCGTTTTTAGCATCTTAATTATTAAATGCAGTAACATCAAAGCAAACAAAGCTGTTTAAAAAAAACTTAATACTGTAGATTTGTTTGCTTTGATGTCTGCTTTGCAATTATAAATGCCCTAATTCTTTTTGCAATTCTGTAACCTTTGTTTCTATGTCCTTTCTGTTAAACTGGTTTGCAAAATGTATCAACAGTTCTAAATTATCTTTCTGGGCAGCCTTTTTATGCAGAGAACCATTTTTAGCCCAAATGCGTTTGTAATCTTCTTTAAGCCTGTTAATATTTGCCTTTGTTGAAGGAGCCAGTAAAAAATTACATAACGAAATATCTGTAAGACCGGAACGATCCCAAAACTCTTGGCTCTTATTTTTTTGGTATCCATCCTCAAGCTCTTTAATAATATTGGGAATATTTTCAACTGTAAAAGTGTGTGACAATACAGTCCCCTTACTATTGTATTTTTCCACACATTGCTTTTTGGGCAACCCTAATAATACTTTTATGGAAAGCCAGTTGCAAAAACAATAGCTGTTTTTTTCCTTAAGAAATGCTGAAAGATAATAGGACGCAGCTTCCTCCAATACCTCTTTCATTTTTTTACTGGCTTTAGCCGGGTCTTTAAGATTTGACAATATGAATGCCTTTCGTTTTAATGCACTTGCAATAAGAGAATATCTTTCCGAAGTTTCCCAAACAGCAAGCAGGAGCTTTATGTTATCAATATTTTCATCTATCTGCCTGGCAGTTTCATTAATTTCTTTATCGGCTTCCTTTTTGTATTTGAGTATTTCCTTAAAATCATTCACCAACTGCCGCACCCTTATATTTTGAAACTGCTCCAGCGACTTTACTTTAAACCCGGCATCTTCTGCCTTAAATAATTTGCCAAATATTTTTATGGCCGTTGCGTAGTCATTCAGTTCCATATAAGCATAAGCTTCCAGCTGCCTTAGCTCTGCATATTCGTTTGGTCCTTCGTTTGCGTCGTCGCTGTCATTATTATAAAAACCAGCAGCTTTAATTGCTTCAGAAACTTTAGTAAGGTCGGCCCGTAGTTTTTTTGTATCTGCAAAAGCCACTTCCGATTTGCTGATGATGCTGTCTAATTTATTCATTGCCTGCTCTGCAATAAAAAAGTGCAGTTTCCCTGAATCCTCATTCTTTACATCAAGCTTAAAGTTGGGTTGTCCGTAACATTGAAAAGCACCCCAGGTATTTGTATTGCCAAAATCTTTATGAATGCGGTTTCTGGCGGCATGCACCGCATCTCCAAAATTTTTGCCCGCCAGCATTTCTTTATAAAATGTTTGTGCAAAAGCTAGTGCTGCTGTATCATCTACCTCCCACCCGGCCACCACTATGGCTTTAACTCCTTTGCGAATTAATTGCGTGCCGATATTTGCAGCCATTTTACCTCTATTGGCGGCATACTCTTCTGCGTAGGCATTTACTTTGCCTAAAAAACAGCAGTTAATAAAAACAAGTTCGGGTGTACCAGGCAGCTGTGCAATATCTTCTGGCCTTAAATAATGTGGCTTATCGGGTTGCTTTTTGTTTCTGCCAATTAAAATTCCGGTTTCGTTGTTATTGTTTTCGTTAAAAAAACCATGCGCTGCAATATGAATTATTTTATAATTCTGCTTATAAAGGCCCGATAATATTTCTGTATGAGTGGCATTTATCAGTGGTGGTTCCACATTAATTTTAGCTTTATACTCAGGCAGGCTCAGCAGGTTGTATACTTCACGGGCCTCTTTTGCAGCACCCGGCAGTTGCCTTGCTTTTTCAAATCCATCAAGGTTGGGGTCGCCAATAATGATAACGTTGTTGCTTTTTACAGGGCTAACAGGTTCATAATCACTGGTGGCCAATTGCCGTATCATTGGTGCTGCTATGCACAAGGGTTTTTCTTTTTGTGCGCCGGTTTGCAAAAGCTCCCACGGAAACGAAGCTGAATAAGTATCCAGCACCCACATTACGGGTGCATTGCGTTTAATAGTTTCTTTAAAGTATGAGGGAATAAGCAGTTCAAACAATGCTCTTGCTTTTTCATATTTCCACTGTTTATTGGTGGAAATATCTTCAATCATACTTTCAAGCGTTGCAAAATTTTGGGTTATTTCTTTTTTTTCTTCCCTTGCATTATTAGTACTGCTGTAAAAAGAAAGTTTATTTATAGTTGCAGGTTCAACTTTATCTTTTTCACTAAGCACACAAAGGCGCTGCCACCAATTATTGCTTATATCGGCATACAACCGCCTTCTTGCTCCGGGATTTTTATGTATGCTTTTTTGCAGCCACCCTAAATTCATACCATCGCTGTTGCCCTGCATTAAAGTATTAATGCTGGTAAAACAGGCAATGCTTTTATCTTCATATAACTCAATAAATTCAAGTTCGCTTATGTATAAATCCGGTTTACCGGTAATTTGCATTACGCTTTGGTTAGCATTTATTACCCCTTGCATTATAGCACGGCAGGCTGTTTCTACTGCCATACCTGCATAACCAGCGCCTATTAATAAAGAAGACAGGCCTAATTTTTTCTTTTTATTATTAGCCTGTTTTGCCACATCTTTTTTGCAATGTGTGAGCAGGTAATCGCTTACAGCTTTTTCAACAGTTACGCCAAGCTGATATGCATTTAATGTTTCGCTTAGGCCAAGGCCAACAACAATACAACCGGGAAAATCGCTGCGTTCATCTGCATTGGGAAAATATTCGCTGGTGCTGATGGCGCCGGGATAAAGCCCCAGCCGGTGTTTATGCCTTAAATCGTCACCCAAATATAAGTTTGCAATTTCCTCTGCATTAAAAATATCATCATAAGCAAAGTGACCAATCATTACAGGGTAGCGTGCAAACATTAAATCTCCATTGCTTACACCAATATTCAGTATGGGGCTATTGGTTTCTTCAGGCTCAATAAGTTCATCCAGACCAAGTATACCGGTTTTAATGCTTGCTTCTGATGTTTCAAACTCAAATCTTTCTTTGCTTTCAAACGAGCGCTCATTTGCTGCTACAGGCAGCGGCGTACGGCTAAATTCATGTGAGGCTGTAGTGCCGGTTTTTAAAATATCCATTAAGCCTGCAAACAAAAAATCTTTTTGAGACAAACCACCATGTGTGGCATTGGTGTAATACAATGATGTATCTCTGTTAATTTTTGCAGGTATGCCGCTTGCCCATGTTACACTTTGGTCACCTTCAGCAGTGGATAAAAATTTAAGGCTGCCATTTTCAATGTGGTAATCTTTTACAGTTTCTTTATCCTTACCGGCAACATAAACAATATTGGTAAAATCAATAGAGTCAATATTATCTTTTATTTTTTTTGTGTAGGCAGCAAAGCTTTTTAATAATTCTGATGGAATAGTTTTTGCGCCTAATCCTGCAGCATTTGTAAAGTCATCCCAAACCTTTATGCTGCTAAAATCTCTGCTGTCGTGTATGGGCAGTAAATCCAGCAGGCCGGGAAA
>JAGVCC010000366.1 GCA_020059395.1 Chitinophagales bacterium
GTAATGGATGGTATGATTGTAAAAAATATTACCAGCGAAAGAGTGAAAGATGCAAGAGCAGGCGTGGTAGAATTTTTATTATTAAATCATCCGCTGGATTGCCCCATTTGCGACCAGGCAGGCGAATGCCACTTACAGGATTTAGGATACGACCATGGTAAAGAAGGCACCCGCTATGAGTTTAAACGCAGAACATTTGAAAGAGAAGATATAGGTCCTTACATACAACTGCACATGACCCGTTGTATTTTGTGTTACCGCTGTACCTATGTTGCCGATCAAATTACCAACAAACGGTTACATGGTATTTTAGACAGGGGAGACCATGCTGAAATATCCACCTATATTTCCAAAGCAATTGATAACGACTTTAGCGGAAACATGATTGATGTGTGCCCGGTGGGTGCGTTAACTGATAAAACTTTCCGCTTTAAAAACCGTGTGTGGTTTACAAAACCGGTAGATGCACACCGCAACTGCGAAAATCCAAACTGCTGCGGCAAAGCAACTTTATGGCTGCGTGGCGATGATGTGTACCGTGTTACAGCCCGTAAAGATGAGTGGGGAGAAGTGCAGAGCTACGATGGTAAACCCGGCTGGATTTGCAACACCTGCCGTTTTGATAAAAAGAAAACCAGCGACTGGACAGTAGAAGGGCCAACAGTGGTAAGCCGCCACTCCGTAATATCGCAGGGGCATTATGAAGGGTTAATTACACCAAAGGAAACAATACAAAAAGTAATGAATGGCCGATACCCTAAATTATTAATGGATATACATAGTATTAGCGAAGTAAATCCTGAAAAGTAAATTTTATTATCTTGATTATGTTTTTAGTAATTGATACGGCTTTAATAATTGAAAAACTGTCACTTATTGTGGTGGTGGTTTTAACATCGCTGGGCATTGCATTGTACACCACATTTGCAGAGCGTAAGGTGGCGGCCTTGTTGCAAGACAGGCGTGGCCCTAACCGTGTTGGTCCTTTTGGTTTGTTACAACCTTTGGCAGATGGGTTGAAATTATTTTTTAAAGAAGAAATTACACCTAATCTTTCGTCTAAATTTTTATTTACCATTGGCCCGGCACTGGCAATGTTAACTGCATTAATGACAAGTGCTGCAATACCCTGGGCAGGTAAAGCAACTTTTTTCAACCGGGAGATTTCTTTACAAATTGCAAATGTTGATGTAGGGATTTTGTACATTTTTGGCGTGGTAAGCCTTGGTGTGTATGGTATAATGATAGGCAGCTGGGCAAGTAATAACAAATTCTCTTTAATGGGTGGCTTGCGTGCCGCCTCTCAAATAATCAGTTACGAACTGGCAATGGGCATTTCTATAATTGCATTGGTAATGGTTACCGGTAATTTAGGATTAAAAGAAATTGTGCAGCAGCAGCAGGATAATAACTGGTGGAATGTGGTCTATCAGCCTTTAGGTTTTTTAATATTTATGATTTGTGCTTTTGCAGAATGTAACCGTACACCATTTGATTTACCAGAAGCAGAAAATGAATTGATTGGCGGCTATCATACAGAGTATTCAAGTATGAAAATGGGTTTTTACCTTTTTGCAGAATACATTAACATGATTATAAGCAGTGCGGTAATGGCTACCTTATATTTTGGTGGTTACGATATTCCATTTGTAAATGATGCTCAATTGCAGCAGGGAGCACTGGGCGACTGGGTGGCATTATTTCAAGTACTGTGTTTATTAGCAAAAATTGTAGCTTTCCTTTTTCTATTTATGTGGGTGCGGTGGACGATACCACGTTTCCGCTACGACCAGCTGATGAATTTGGGATGGAAAGTTTTAATACCGCTGGCATTGGTAAATATGCTGTTGACCGGCGGCGTAATTTTATATTTTAATAAATAGATTTATAAATATGCAGGCATTAACCAACAGGGTAAAACAGGTAAGCAGAAAGCCACTGAGCTTTTGGGAGCGTATTTACCTGCCCGCAATTTTAAAGGGAATGTTTATTACCTTTTCTCATATTTTTAAAAAGAGGCCAACAATAAACTATCCTGAAAAAACACGTCCTTTCAGCCCGGTATTTCGTGGGCTGCATATTTTAAACCGTGATGAAGAAGGAAGGGAAAATTGTACTGCCTGTGGCTTATGTGCAGTAGCCTGCCCTGCAGAAGCCATTACTATGGAAGCGGCAGAGCGTAAAGCAGGGGAAGAAAATTTATACCGTGAAGAAAAGTATGCAGCTAAGTATGAAATAAACATGCTGCGCTGTATTTTTTGCGGCCTGTGCGAAGAGGCCTGCCCTAAAGATGCTATTTATTTAAGCGAAACTTTTGCACCGGCAGATTACCAGCGCAAACAGTTTATATATAACAAAAACGAATTGCTGATTCCTCACCCCATTAACGAACCCGAGGCTTTTAAAAAAGCACAGGGCGGCAGGGTAAAAAGAGAAACAGTTTAGTAATACCAATTTTGATTTTAGAATTTAAGTAATGAACCTGACAACAATTTTATTTATTTTTTTATCGGTGCTTGCATTGGGTAGTGCCATTATGATGGTTACCCGTAAAAACCCTGTACACAGTGTACTGTACCTGGTAATTACCTTCTTTGCAATATCCGGCCACTATGTTTTATTAAATGCACAGTTTTTAGCTATAGTAAATATTATAGTGTATGCAGGTGCCATTATGGTATTGTTTTTATTTGTGGTAATGATGATGAATTTAAACATAGAGGCAGAGCCGCAAAAAAACCGGCTGCTCCAGTTTGCCGGCGTAATTTCAGGTGGCAGTTTACTCCTGGTGTTGCTGGCTGCATTAATGAAAACAAAAGGCACAGTAATGATTGGGGAAGGAGACTACGGCCTTGTAAAAAATTTAGGCAAAGTATTGTTTAACGATTATGTGGTGCCGTTTGAAATAAGCAGTGTGCTTTTTTTAAGTGCCATGGTGGGTGCTGTTGTAATAAGTAAAAAAGAAAAATAATCCGCATGAAAAAAATAACCATTTTTGTTTTTGCTGCCTGCTTTTTATCTGTAACAGCAACAGCACAAATTGATTTGAATAAAATAATTAAGATTGATGATATTGTAGGAAAAGTGCTGAACGTTAAAAAGGGGTATGCGCCAAAATTTTCGCTGGGTAATGTGGCAATACCTAAAATAATGAAAGTGGGAGAAATTATTGGGGTTAAAAAAAATGCACAGGCAATAAAACTGTTCAATACATTTAAAACAGGCCGTACTGTTTATAAAATTGCTGAGTATGCCGGGCTGGCTGTTTCTGCCTATTCTGCTGTAAAAGCATTAGATAAAAATGCATTAAAAGAGGAGTATCAAAAACCTTTAACCGCAGCTTTATCAACAATGGCCACCGGCCTTGTAGTTAAGCTGTTAACTAAAGGAGCTTCTTATAAAGCAGTAGATGTGTTTAACGGAATTGCAAAAAAGAAATTAAAAGATATTTTATCAGTGGCGCCTGCATCATCAACAATGGGCATGGGGCTTTATGTTAAGTTATAAATTATGAATATTAGCTGGTATATCACTTTGGCAGTTGCGTTGTTTTGTACGGGTATTATTGGTGTGCTTACCCGGCGCAATGCCATCATCATTTTTATGTGCATTGAGTTAATGCTTAATTCTGTAAATCTTTTGCTGGTGGCATTTTCTAAAATGCATGCCGCAGGGCCGGTGGGTGTTACCAATCCAACAGCAGTAAGCGATGCACAAATTTTTGTATTTTTTATTATGGTGGTTGCAGCCGCAGAAGTAAGTGTAGGGCTTGCTATTATTGTAATGATGTACCGAAATGTACATTCAGTAGATATTAATTTTTTAAACAGATTAAAAAACTAAGCTTAA
>JAGVCC010000429.1 GCA_020059395.1 Chitinophagales bacterium
CAGAAATGGCGGCTCTCTTTTTTCAACACTTAACGGCAATTATTTGTTTACCGATTTATTGAATGCCACTGCCAGTTTTACTTACAACCGCTTTGCCAATCCGCAGGGTACGGTACGCAGCAATACCAGTATGAATATTGGTGTGCAGCAAAAGTTTTTTAAAAAGAAACTAATTGCTTCGCTAAGTGTAGTTGATCCCTTTCGCCAGCAGCAGAATAAAGTGTTTATCTATGCCCCTAATTTTAATTTAGAAAGCTACAGCATTACCCGAACTAAAAATTTCAGGGTAGGGGTAAGTTATTTGCTGAGCAAGAAGGTGAAGAAGAAGGTTGCGGTTCCAGCAAAAAAAATAGTAATCACTAATGCAAAAAAGTAAGTTTACATTTTTGCTGGTATCCTTTTTGCCAGCCAGCTGTCCTTCACCGGCACCATCCAATTTTCTAATAATTCCTTTTTTGTAAGCACCGTATTATTAAAATACAAAGTATCGGCATTAATAAAATTATTCTCCACTGCATAGTTCAGTTGCGAAAGAGGCAGCATTTGCACTTTATCCTTAATTAAGAAAGCTAAATTCTGCCGGTCGAACATATTTACTTTAAACTGCTCTTCAATTTGTTTTATTAAACGTACACTGCTGTCAGTACTGCATCCGCTAACACCGCCGAAGGCGGATTCATCGGCCATTATTACAATAAACTGCCCAAAGAATAAATTAGCATAGCCTTTTACTTCATCGCCATGGCTTTTCCAGTTGCTCACAAAATCCTCCAGCATATCTTCAATGGCAAATGCTTCACTCATTAAAAAAAGGCGGCTGCTCTGGTAAATCCACACACGGCTATTATCGTTAAAATGTTCGGGTATATGTTCGTTTAAATCAAAATTCATTGTTCGTATTTTTTCTTACATAATAGGTCAAAACAATATTCTTTACATTTTTAACATCATTTCCAAGTTTTGAAAGCATGGTGAGTGCTCCCACAGCAGGGGTGTCTTTAAAAAAAAGTGCTGCCTGCTTTTTTGTATCTTTTAAATACTCAAATATTAAACTAACATTTGCTTTTAAACTATCGTCTTTACATTTTAACAGGGCCAAGCTTTGGAAATTTTTGAGTAAAGAAAAAATTGTATCAACCTTTTTTTCTCCAAACATTACTTTATTACTGGCTGCCAAATTCATCATGGCCTCATCTGAATCATTACTCCCTGCAACCTGTTTTATTCTATCCTTAACAGTTTCAATGTATGATACTATACCATCAGCTTTATGTTTGATTGCGGACAATGCTGAATCATTTTGCAAAGCCACCGAAAGCTGGTTATTGGCATCTGCAATATTCCTATTAGTTTTATCTAAAGATTTTTCAACCGTCTTAAAATCCTCCATTATTTTTTCAGAAGGAGATTGACAACCAACAAAAAAAATCATCCATAAAAAGACACACTGTTTCATTATAATCTCTTAGTCTAAATTTAGTCTTCGCAACAATCTCCGCTGGTTTCCCCTTCAGGGGGCGGAGGGGGCTCTACATTGACTGTGCCACCAGTTCCGCAATATCAAGCACCTGCACTTCTTCTTCTTTCTCATTTGTTTTTACGCCGTCCGTCATCATAGTATTACAAAATGGGCAGGCCGCAGCAATTATACTTGCACCCGTTGCCAATGCTTCGGTGGTGCGTTCTAAATTTATACGTGTAGTGCCTTTTTCTTCTTCTTTAAACATTTGTGCACCACCGGCACCACAGCATAAGCCATTACTGCGGCAGCGTTTCATTTCCACTAAACTTGCATCCAGTGCTTCTAAAACTTTACGTGGCGCTTCATAAATATTATTGGCACGGCCTAAGTAACAACTGTCGTGGTAAGTAATTTTTTTTCCTTTAAACACACCGCCTTCCTGCATTTTTATTTTGCCTTCATCAATTAATTGCTGTATAAATGTGGCGTGGTGTATTACTTCATAAGTACCGCCCAGTTCCGGGTATTCATTCTTCAGCGTATTAAAACAATGCGGACAGGCGGTAACAATTTTTTTTATGCCATAGCCATTCAGTATTTGAATATTCTGGTAGGCCATCATCTGAAACATAAATTCATTACCGCTTCTTCTTGCAGGGTCGCCGGTACACATTTCTTCTTTACCTAAAATGGCATAACTCACTCCTACCTTATCTAAAATAGTTACAAAGGCTTTTGTTATTTTCTGTGCCCGCTGGTCAAAACTTCCGGCACAGCCCACCCAAAATAATACTTCGGGTTGTTTGCCTTCAGCCATAAACTCAGCCATTGTTGGTACATGCATACAATCATTTTATACAACAAATGTAATTAAATGTTACTGTTGTCATTTGCGTATTAGGGTTTATTTTTGCTTTTCTAATACAAGCTGCTGTTCCTTGAAGTCGCTTCGGTTGCGTCGCATTTCGTTCAACAGTATTGCTGCTAGTTAACATTAAAGAATTTTATATTGAAGAATTTATTGCGTAAAATAACTAATTGGGAAGCCTGGCCTTTTAAATTAATTTACGCTCCCATAGCACCTGTATGGCTTTATTATATTCTCCGGTCGGGCTATGTTTGGTTTTTTACTCCCAGCAATCCTAAACTTACATTTGGCGGTATGGAAGGTGAGCCAAAAAAAGAAATGTATGATTTGCTGCCCAAACATTTATATCCACCCACCTTTAATGTATTACCAAAAGAAGATTTTAAGAGTATTGACGAAAAACTGACAGTTAATAAAATTGACTACCCACTAATTGTAAAGCCCGAAGTAGGCGGCCAGGGTATTTTATTCCGCAAGCTGGATACTCCGGAGGCCTTAAAACATTATCACTCTTTAATGCCCTTTGAATACATTGTACAGCAACTGGTACATTACCCAATGGAGGTAAGTGTATTTTATATTCGCAACCCACAGCATCAAAAAGGAATTGTTACGGGCTTTTTACATAAAATTCCGTTGCAGGTTATTGGTGATGATGCACAAACGCTGGAACAGCTTATTTTAAACCATCCTAAGGGACAAAAACGAATAGAAGAATTATATATAAAACACAAAGAGTGCTGGAACAATATAATACCTGCCGGCGAAAAATATATGCTGAGCTATGCAGCCAACCATAACCGTGGTGCACAATTTATAGATTTGAAGGAACATATTGACGAAAAACTGGTGGCTGTATTTGATAAATTGAGCCACCGCATAAACGATTTTTTTTATGGCCGTTACGATATTATGTGTGCCAGTATTGAAGATTTAAAAAACGGCAACAACTTTACCATTTTAGAATACAACGGTTGCGGTGCAGAGCCAAATCATTTTTACGATACCGGTTATACATTAATTGGTGCTTACAAAGAAATTTTAAAACACTGGAAAGCACTTTACCAAATAAGCTTGTATAATAAACAACAGGGCATACAACCATGGCCACGTCAAAAAGGCAAAAAATTTTTAAGCGATACCAGAAAACTATACGCTGAAATGAAAAGGGTGGATACAATGATTGGATAACACAATGGCAAAACTGATAAAAATATTTTTTTGGGGTATGATGATTAGTTTCCTTGGCTCGCTGCCATTAGGAACTTTAAATGTTGCCGCCATGCAGATAGGCATACAAGAAAGTATTTTACATGCGGTATATTTTTCACTGGGTTCGTTACTGGTAGAAATGATTTATGTACGTATATCGCTGGTGGGTATAGACTGGATACGCAAGCAGGAAAAACTGATGAAAGCGCTTGAATGGCTAACCCTTGTTATTATAATGGCACTGGCTGTTGGCAGTTTTATTGCCGCAGCAAAAGATGGCGGCGAGGCAAAAAATGAATTTTTAAAAAATAATATGCACCGCTTTTTACTGGGCATGTTAATGAGTGCCGTTAATCCTGTACAAATTCCTTTCTGGTTTGGTTGGAGTACGGTACTGTTTACCAAAAAAATATTAGAACCTGTAAAACCGCAATACAACAGTTATATAATTGGCATTGGAGTTGGCACTTTGCTAGGTAATTGTGTTTTTATTTTTGGCGGCCGCTGGCTGGTGCAGCGTATAAGCAACAGCGGGCAATATATTAACTGGGTAATAGGCGGCATATTTGCTGTAACAGCAATTATTCAGTTAATAAAAATGATTATGAAAAAAGATGCACTCACACAATTTAATAATCAGGAACATAAAAGCAAATGATAGTTTAGTCCATTACTTCTGTACTTATACCCCAACCCCACCGTAGAAAATCAGGAAAAGCTTTTGCCCACGTAGGCACATCATGTTTACCATCAGTAAGCTCAACATATTTTATATCCCTTTGTTGGCTGTAGCCTTTTTTTTCCAGCTCTTCAATTAAGCTAACCGTATCATCAATGGCATCAATTATACCATTGTTATTACGGTCGGCAGTTTCATCCTGCGTTCCCACTTCAAAAAAGAAATTTAACCAGGGGCTGTAATTGCCTTCCCTTATTTGCCGGTGCATAATGCGGTCGGTATCTTCATTAAAACCGGCATCTTCCTGGTCTTTATCACGCCACCATAGCGAACCACTGAACACCCCTACCCTTCTGAATTCCTTGGGGTAATTCCACACAATATCAAGTGCAGTTAATCCGCCCAAAGAAAATCCTGCAAAAGATTTTTCTTTAAAAGATATGGTGTTTAACTCTTTGCGAATAAAGGGCAGCAGTTCTTCATAAATAAAACGTGTGTATAATGCAGCCTTGGCACCACGGCCTTTGTAGTCTAAAATTTTAGCGGTGCCATATTCATTTTTTCGGTCGGCA
The DNA here is from genome assembly GCA_020059395.1 of Chitinophagales bacterium. Lineage (GTDB taxonomy): Bacteria > Bacteroidota > Bacteroidia > Chitinophagales > Chitinophagaceae > Ferruginibacter. Next base: position 4,794 of record JAGVCC010000429.1, read on the forward strand.
CCGCAATGTATACCCACACACAGCAGCGGACTGATTAAATTGTTTTCAAATAAATTACTCAGTATGTTTTCAAATTGCATGGTCACCAGATCCTGTCCGTCGTTTACCAGCAGCAGGCTTAAATTTTCAGCACGTGTACTGTTAACGGGCATGTAAAAATCCACCTTCACATCCCTGTTTAATATTTTTGAGGAGCATACATGATTTTGTACAGCCACACTTTCCTTATTACTATCCATATTGCGCCAAAAATAAAGAAAGATGATGATAAATAAGGCTGTACTTCACCCTTCACAATACTTCCCTCTTCTTTATAACGCTCAAACAATATTTGTTTTATTGAAACCGAAAAAATATATTTGGTAACGTTTACAACATCTTCTTTAATAATTATAAAACTACACTGCAATGAAGAAAATAGGTATGCTGTTTGGAAAAGAAAGAAGTTTTCCTATGGCTTTTGTTGAAAGAGTTAACAGTAAAAAAATTGATGGAATAATTGCCGAGCCTGTACAAATTGACAAAGTAATGCAAGGCGAGCCCAGCGGTTATGCTGTGATATTTGACCGCATTAGTCAGGATGTACCGTTTTACAGGGCCTATTTAAAAAATGCTGCTTTATGCGGTACCACTGTTATTAATAATCCCTTTTGGTGGAGTGCCGACGAAAAATTTTTTAATAATTGCCTTGCCACTAAAATTGGCGTACCAGTACCCAAAACTGTTATTTTACCCAGTAAAGATTTACCAACAGATACCAGCAATGAATCCTTTAGCAATCTTGCCTACCCGTTAGACTGGGAAGGCATTTTTAAATACATTGGTTTTCCTGCTTACATGAAACCCTTTGCAGGCGGCGGCTGGAAGAGTGTGTACCAGCTGAACAGTATTGAAGAATTTTTTGAAAAACATGCAGAAACAGAGCAGCTGGTAATGATGCTGCAGGAAGAAATTAAGTTTGAAGAATATTACCGTTGCTACTGCATTGGTGGCAAATATGTACGCATAATGCCGTATGAGCCACGCAACCCACATCACTTGCGTTATGTGGCTGATTTTAGCCCAACACCAGAGCGCTACAAAGAAATGGAAGATATTGTGCTGCGCATTTGCCGTTATTTGGGTTATGATTTTAATACCGTGGAATTGGCCGTCCGCAACGGCGTTCCTTACGCAATTGATTTTTGTAACCCAGCGCCAGATGCTGAAGTTACCAGTGTGGGGCAGGCAAACTTTGACTGGGTGGTGGAAACAGCCGCCAATTATGCTATTGAAAAAGCAATGGAGCATAAAGAAAACACCGACAATTTAACATGGGGCAAGTATATTACAAACAGCGCTAATAAACAACAGTTGTATTAATGGATAACTCCAGTCATTCATAGAAGTATTCAATTAAGCAATTTTTTTGTGCCGTTTACATTATTAATTATCAATTAAAAAATTATCAATTTAAAATGGCTAACCTTACATACAAACACTTTACCCTTGGCGTGGAAGAAGAGTATATGGTTATTGACCCTGTAACAAGAGAATTAAAAAGCCACGACCAAAAAATTGTTCAGGAAGGGCAAAAAGTAATTAAAGACAAGGTGAAAGCTGAAATGCACCAGGCTGTTGTAGAAGTGGGTACCGACATTTGTAATGATGTAGATGAAGCTTTTATGGATGTGGCTACGCTGCGTAAAACCATCAGTGGTATTGCTGGTGATTTAGGCCTGTGGGTGGGTGCTAGCGGCACACATCCCTTTAGCCATTGGGAAAGCCAGTTGATTACGGAGCATGCCCGCTACAACGAAATTGTAAACGAACTGCAGGAAGCTGCTCGTAGTAATTTAATTTTTGGCCTGCATGTACATGTGGGTATGGAAACCAGAGAAATGGCCATACACATTGCCAACAGTGCCCGTTATTTTTTGCCGCATATTTATGCCCTCAGCACCAACTCCCCATTTTGGGAAGGACGCACAACAGGATATAAATCTTTCCGCACAAAGGTGTTTGATAAATTTCCACGTACAGGCATACCTGACTTTTTTGAAAGTATTGAAGCGTATGACAACTATGTAAAGCTGCTTATTAAAACTAACTGTATTGATAATGCAAAAAAAATATGGTGGGATTTAAGGGTACATCCATTTTTTAACACCGTTGAATTCCGGGTTTGCGATATACCAATGACGGTGCAGGAAACCATTACCATTGCGGCACTTTTTCAGGCAATATGTGCCAAACTGTACAAACTACGCAGCCAAAACCTGAATTTTATGATGTACAGCCGTGCATTATTAAATGAAAATAAATGGCGGGCCAGCCGCTATGGTATTGATGGCAGTCTGATAGATTTTGGTAAAGAAAGTGAGGTAAATACTCGGGTGTTATTATATGAACTGCTTGATTTTATAGATGACGTGGTACCACACCTGGGCAGCCGCCATGCCATAAACAACGTACACAAAATGATGGAAGTGGGCACCGGCGCCGACAGGCAGTTAAAAGTATTTGAAGAAACCAAAAACCTTGTAAATGTGGTAGACTATATTCATGATAATTTTTTAAACGGTTTATAATTGTTTTGGGCAGAATTAGTTTTGTGGCTATATTTGCAGCCCAAATAAATTTTGGCTGCGTAGCTCAACTGAATAGAGCATCTGACTACGGATCAGAAGGTTTTAGGTTTGAATCCTAACGCGGTCACAAAAAGCCCTGCAAATGCGGGGCTTTTAGTTTATTGCATTATAAAAAATACTGCCGCAACTACAACAATGCCCTTTAATTTATAATGTAACCTTACTTATAAAAGCCAATAATGCTTAACACAGTTTTATCAGCCTTTAATGTAGCCGGCACCAACACAATTGAATGGGGCAATGGGCTTATTAACAAAACCTGGAAAGCGAAGGCTGCCGACGGGGTGTATATTTTGCAGCGGCTAAATACCAGCATTTTTAAAAATCCCGAAGACATAGCATGCAATATTGAGGCTGTTGGTTGGCACATTCTCCATAAAAAACCTGATGCAGTTTTTCCATTGCCCATAAAAACAAAATCGGGTGATTTATTATTTACAGATGCAACGGGTAATTATTTCAGGTTACTGCCTTTTGTTTCCGGCTCACACACTGTTGATGTGCTGCAACACCCGGCGCAGGCCTATGAAGCAGCATTGCAATTTGGAAAATTCACAAAGATGCTGAGGGATTTTGATGTGCAAAGATTAAAAATTACATTACCCAATTTTCATAATCTTAGTTTAAGATACGCTCAGTTTACGCATGCATTGGCAAATGGCAATGCAGTAAGAATAACTGAAAGTGCTGAGTTGATAAAACTGGCAACAGCAAATACAGCTATTGTTGATAGCTATGAAAAAATAAAAAGCAATCCCCAATTTCGTGTAAGGGTAACACACCACGATAGCAAAATAAGCAATGTACTTTTTGATGATCACGACAAAGGGATTTGTGTTATTGACCTTGATACAATAATGCCCGGTTATTTTATTAGCGATGTGGGAGACATGATACGTACTTACTTAAGCCCGGTTAGCGAAGAAGAAAACGATTTTTCTAAAATTGATATACGGACTGATTTTTTTGAGGCATTGGCAAAAGGATATATAAGTCAGATGAAGGATGAACTTACAAAAGATGAGCTGCATCATTTTGTGTATGCCGGAAATTTTATGATATATATGCAGGCACTGCGTTTTTTAACTGATTATATCAACAATGATGTGTATTATGGCTCTAAATACAAAGGGCATAATTTAGTAAGAGCCGGCAATCAATTTACTTTACTACAAAAAATACAAACTCAGGAACAAAGTCTGCAAGCAATAGTAAACCAACTTTAAAAAATATTATCTGAACGTAAGCGTATGTTTAAAAGGCGTTTTACCAGTTATATAAACATGTTCTCCTTCTGTTTTTAAGCTGCCAAAATGGGTACTGTAGCGCTCGCCTTCCAGGCCTGTAATATTTTTATGGCCTTTACTTCCCGGACCAAACTCAATAGTACTTCCATTACTGCTGTATGCGGCATTACCAGTTTCCAAAAAGGCCGCACTGTTTTCGGCCTGCGATACACCGGTGAGTGTGCCACCGCTGTTAAAACATAATTCAATAGTAACCGGTACTTCGTTAAAGCCTTTTATATCAAACTCAATTATTGCAGCACCATTATCTTCATAAAATGTAATAATAGTTTCTAACGTTTTGATATTACTTACCGGCCTGTTTTTAAAATTCATTTTATTCCAAAAACGGTTGTCAATACTGGGCGATAACAAGTAATCCCCTTGTGTATTGCGTTTTGCTTTTGGCAACGGTTGATAATACGGTACCTCTAATTTTTTATGCAGTATATATTTATTACCATGCTTTTGTATGCCTTGGCTGTAAAAATATCCCATACTGAAAAAGCCAGCAGATAACCTCATGTATTTCAATATTGCATTGCCTTTTCTGTAACTGAAAAAATTGGGACTGCAGCTGCGGCCCGATGCAATTATTAATGGCCAGTCCACACCCCCAAATAATGTTGCACTTACATCTTTTCGTTTTATACGCAGCAAATGTGAGGTGCCGACTAATTTTTCATAACTGTCATTCAATTGCAAAGGTGCTGGCATTTGTTGTTGCAGCAGTTCGTCTTCTAAAAAGTAAATCAATGACCTGCTCAGTACTTCTTTATCAAATAAAACGGCCGATTCAATTTTTTTAGCCACTGCTGCATAAAAAGCGCTGTTATCTTTATTAGCCAAATACCGGTATTGCAAATAAAAAATAGCACTGCTTCTTGCGGCATATTGGTCTTGCCTGCGGCTGTCATTGCTTACCAGTTCACCGTTTTCTTCAATGTAGAAGTACATTAGCTGAAGGTTCTTACGTACCGGCTCCAGCAGCGATGGCTTATTTACAAAACGGGCAATATTAATAAAAGCAGCTGTTTCTACAGCTGAGTAAGTGCCGCTTCGTTCAGGAAAATGTCCGTCTTTGTCAATAAATACTCCTTCATCAAGCCAGTCTGCAATACGGTTAGTGTATTTTTTATCGGGGTATAAAAAATTTATTTGTGCCAATGCCGAACAAATAACCCAACGATGATTAGGTGTATGCACACCGCCTTTACTCAGCGCTTCGCCAGCCTTAGTAATTATTTTTTTAAGTATGCTGATAACATCTGTAAGTTTTTTATCATTTTCTTTAAGCAGTACCATATTAGCAGGGCATAAAATTTCCATTACAAAAGCGGTATCTGGCGGCGACTCCAGATTGCCGACGTTTACTGTACCGTCAGCCGCCTGTGCACTTAGTAAAAACTGCAACAGTATTTTAAGTTTAGTAATCAGCAGTTCACTCTGGTAGTAAGCAGAAGCTTTATAACAATACGCAGCAGACAATGCCGCAATATCATATGCTGTTTTACGGCTAAAACTCAGGTTGCCTTCTTTAACTGCCTCCAGCAACAGTGCTACCTGTTTATCATTAGCCCCACTAAGGCGATTTAAAAAAATGGTATCAACCGCCCTTTGTGTTGTATTGAGATGATTAATACCGGCAAAAGTGCTTTTACTTATTAATGCTATTGATGCCAACGCACCAAATTTTAAAAAATCTGTCCTGCTTATTTTTTTCATAATTATAAAAATTAATTACCAGAAAATGATATACAGTGCCGCTAAAATACCCAATATAATCAGTGATAAAATTTTAAACCCTGTGGTTGTTTTAAACATTTGCTTGCTCACTTCAAAAGCCTTAGGCGCTTCATCTCTTTTAACCAAACTCATCAAAATCATAACAACTATTACAGTAAAAAAAGTAATAGTCATTCTGTCTAAAAACGGATAATCAGGAAAACTGCCATTTGTCCATTTTGGCAAAACCTTAAGCAGTATTGAAAGTGGAATTGTAATTAATGCCCCCGTCATTGCAGCAACGGCAGTTGTTTGTTTCCAAAAAAAGCCTAGTAAAAAAATGGCTAGCACGCCGGGAGAAATAAAGCCAACATACTCCTGTATAAACTGGTATGCCTGATCAAGAGATTTAAGTGCAGGTGTAACCAGTGCTGCAATAACCATTGCTGTAATAACGGCCCAACGACCGATACGCACCAATTTTTTTTCCGACGCATTTTTATCAAAATATTTTTTATAAATATCCAGCGAAAAAATAGTGGAAATGCTGTTGGCTTTGCCTGCCAACGATGCAACTATTGCTGCTGTTAATGCAGCAAAGGCTACACCTTTTAATCCGGCAGGCAACAAGTTCATTAATGTAGGATAAGCATGATCCGGCTTTAATGTTCCTGCTGCGTCCATCATTTCTTTTTGAAACATTCCATTTTGGTGCAGCACAAACATGGTAATGCCTGGCAGCACGGCAATAACAGGTATGAGCATTTTTAAAAAGGCGGCAAAAATAATTCCTTTACGGGCTGTTTTTAAATCGGCACCAAGAGCCCGCTGAACGATGTATTGATTACAACCCCAATAGGCAAGATTGTTAATAAGCATACCGCCAATTAAAACAGACATGCCCGGCAACTCAGGATAATGCGGATGCCCTTTATCAAATATCATGTGAAAATGTGAAGGTGCTTCTTTACGCAGCACACCTAAAGCCTGTAAAATATTACCGTCATATCCAAACTTATCTGCCAATAATGATAATGCAAGATAGGTAGTAACCAACCCTCCTATTATTAAAACAATCACCTGTATTACATCTGTATAACCAATTACTTTCATGCCACCAAGTGTAACAACTACAGAAAATACGGTGAGCAAAATAATACACCATTCAAAACTTACGGGACTTATGGATGAAATTGCCAGCGCACCCAGATAAATGATTGAGGTAAGATTTACAAACACATACACCAGCAGCCAGAACACCGCCATTACAGTGCTTACACTATCATTATACCGCACCGATAAAAACTGAGGCATAGTGTAAATTTTATTTTTTAAATACAGCGGTATAATAAAAACTGCCACTAAAATCAGCGTTGCCGCCGACATCCATTCGTAAGTGGAAATAGCAAGGCCCAATGCAAATCCGGAGCCACTCATACCTATAAAATGTTCTGCAGAAATATTGGATGCAATGAGTGATGCACCGATAGCCCACCATGTTAACGAACCTTCTGCCAAAAAAAAATCCTTAGAGCTGGTAGTGGCAGATTTTTTCTTTTTATAAACATAATAGCCATATGCTGACACAGCAAAAAAGTAGATGAAGAATACAATATAATCTGCAATTTGCAACGTATTCATAAGCAGCTGGTTTTACTAAATTTTTAAAAATATTTTTTTACGGTATAAAAAGTACAGCAATGCAAACTGCAACAGGGCAACACCAGTCCATAACAATGCATCATACCACGTTGCTGGCAGCATATTAAAAAAGCCGCCAAATAAAAAATGTGAGGTTGCTTCAAAATTTATCAACCCGTGTGCGACCATATAAATTAAAATAGCGTTGCAGCCCATCCACACAAAAGGCATACACCATTTTTTAATCTGCAGCACATCAATTACATAATAAAATATTGCAAGCAATAATGTACTTAAACCTGCTGTAACTACAACATAACTGCTGCTCCATATATTTTTATTTACAGGAAAAAAGATACTCCAAACTAATCCCAGTAATAACAGCACAGCTCCTCCCAACAGCAAGTACCCCGTTTTTTTATTTTGAGTAACATCATTTTTACGCAGCCACTCACCGGCAAATATGCCCAGCATAGCTGAGGCAATTGCTGGCACGGTTGACAATAGACCTTCAGGGTCGTACACCATGCGGTGCAATTTTCCCGGAAGCAATAACCTGTCGATATAAGCACTTAAATTTCCTTCAGGAGTTATTGAGCCTGCTCCATAACCAGGTACCGGAATCAACATCATTGCAGCCCAGTAACCTAGCAAAATTGCAAGCAACCAAATAATTTGCCAACGCACTGAAGTATTTAAATAAATGAGTGCTGCAAAAAAACAACTTAAAGCAATGCGGCCCAGCACACTGGCAAAACGGGTTTGCTCATAACCTTTAAACTGCAGTGCGCCGTTTACCACCATGCCTAATAACACAAGCAACAAAGTTCGTTTTATTAATGCGGCATATATTTTCTTTTGCCCCTCACGCCTGCTTGCACCGGTTTTATGTAACTGGCTGCTGAATGAATAAGGCATACTTACACCGGCAATAAAAATAAAAAGTGGAAAAATAAGATCGTAGAAAGTAAGGCCATTCCATATAGTATGGTGCAGCTGGTTACTGACTGTTACAAATATTTTTTCAATGGCTGAAAGCTGCCCGGTAATTTTTATTTGCCAGTTGATGGTATTTTGAATTAGACCGTATTTACTTTTTATTACCGCTGCTATACCATGAAAAATTCCTTCTCCGCAAACAATCCAGAACATATCAAACCCACGCAGTGCATCCAGCGAAAGCAGTCTTTGTGCTTTTGGTTGCTGTACCGTGTTTGTTGCGCTGGCAGCCTGCATATTTACTTTGTAATTGTTGTGGTGTAAATTATTTTACCAGTGTAATCAATTGTTTGCAAAAGCATACTGTTGGCTGTAGCGGAAAACAGCATGTATCCATATTCACTTGCAGCCATTTTACTTTCGGGTAAAAGTTTTGCCGCTGTTTTTTCTGAAGCGGCACCAGAAATAAAGTGATGTGTTTTACCGGCAGGCACAATATGCTGCAGACTGTGTTCATGCCCGGCTAAATACATATCCACCTCATATTTATCAAGCAATGGTTTTAAAGAATTACGTACAGCTCTTGTATCATACCCTTCTGTTCTGCCCCCGCCTGTAAACATGGGGTGATGCCCCACTACAATTTTCCATTTTATATTATGAGCTGTATCACTCAATACTTTTGCCAGCCATTTTTTTTGTTTAGTGGTATCCTGCGTTTTTACATTAGGGCCATACTCAGTGTTTTTATAAAACTCCGGTATTAATGGGTTAGTATCAATAAAAACAATCAGTACGCCCTGTGTGGTATCGCCGTTAATAAAAAACTTTTTACTGTAATAGCGGCCGGGCATTTTCCAGCGGCGGCTTATACTGGTATATTTTACCTGTGCATCTGGGTTACTTTTATAATCATGATTACCCAATACCGGATACCAATCCCACTGTAAACTAAAAGCCGTATAAATATCTTCAAAGGAATATTTCCATAATGGATCCCACTCACTTATAACTCCACTGGGGTAAAAATTATCTCCGGCAGCAATTATAAATTGTGCTTTAATTTCCGATGCTGTTTTACCCATTTGTACAGCCACTTCTTTTTGATGATCAGTACCGTTACGCCCCCAGTCTCCCATTACAATAAAATGGAGGGCATTATTTTTTTTTATTAGCATGGCTGTGTCTGTAGGTACGCTAGCGGCGTCCTTTATTAAAACTTGTGCTTGTATGGCAGCTACACCACAGCACAAAAGTGTAAGTAAGCATTTAAGTTTCAGCATACCTGTAAACTAAACATTTTTTCACAGAAAAAAATCCCGGGGCAATAAAACCCCGGGCTGATTGATCCATTATAGATAAAACAAACTGCTAAAATTAATACCCAGGATTTTGCACTAGCTTGGGGTTTGTTGTTAATGCAGCATTAGGAATTGGAAAAATGCGGCGGTAAGTATCTGTATTGGTTTTAAAACCATAAGCAGTTTCATACTTACCAAAACGAATCATATCGTTCCTGCGCCAGCACTCCCATGTAAATTCACGAGCCCTTTCTGCATATAAATCATCTAATGTAACTGCAGTCCAAGCAGGAGAAGTGCTGCGGTTGGAGCGTACCATATTTACCAATGAAAGAGCGGTATGGCCACTTGTTGCTGTTCCACCTCTCAAAATAGCTTCTGCCTTCATTAACAAAATATCTGAGTAGCGGAAAATAGGCGCATCATTACTTTGGTTACGGCTTGATGAATTAGGGTCTGGAGCAAATTTAATATTGCGGATACCCATGTTCCATGCAATTTCATCATTACCCATATCCAAAGAAGCGGCATTCTGACGGGTAGAAAAGACAGAATCTATATAAAGCTGATAAGTAATTGCAGCACCGCCATCGGCACCGGTATAAAACTGATCGTAACCTTTTTTGGTAGTGCTTACCATCAGCGGGCTGCCATCTGCCCAAAACTGATTACCAACCAGCCACTGATTATTTCTTATATCATTGGCATCAGTTCTAAAATAACTGTTGTAAAAACTTGACAGGGTGGCACGTGGTCCGCTGGGCCTTGCATTAATTAAACCATTACCCGAAGTTTGGTTCATAATGATTTGATTAAACGAATAGCTGCCGGGTGTGCTGCCAGAGTAACGGTATTTAATACCAAGGTTGCGGTTTAAATCGTAACGGCCATGAAATAAATACCCATTACTGGTTGAAGGATCGTAAGGAATGGCAAACACAAATTCTTTAAAGGCAGGGCCATTTGTGGGTGCAAACTGGTTTAAGTAAGTACCTCTTCCTTCTACTGCAAAATTTCCAGAGCTGATAATGGCATCACAGGCTGCAATTGCTTCATTATATTTGGGAGTACCTGCATACACTTCTGCATTTAAATACAATTTTGCTTGTAATGCATGTGCCATCCACTTTGTTACTTTACCGTAAGTGCTGCTTCCTGTAGCAGTTTTTAAATAAGGAATGGCTACCTTTAATTCATTCTCAACAAAACTAAACACCTGTGCCCTTGTAGCTTTTGCCTGTACGCCGGGGCTTGGGTAAAGTGTATCTAATGGCACATTACCAAACATATCCAGCAGTTCCCAATAAGCAAAGGCTCTTAAAGTTTTCAACTCCGCAATGGCGGTATTTTTTGTATCGCCTTCTGGTGCATTTTTAAAAATGTACATGGTTTGGTTACAAAGGCCCACAATTGTATTGGCATCATTCCACACTGTTGTTATCCAACCATGATCTTTGTTCCAGTCGTGGCGGTGCAGTTGAATATACCCCTGCCCGTCAAACCAGTTACCACCATACACAGGCAGTATAGATTCATCTGAACTTAACTCTTGGGCAAACCAATAACCCAGAGAATAATGTCCACGCAGATTGGTGTAAATGGTACCCATTACAGATTGAAATTCGGCATCTGTTTTAGGAAACACCGCTTCGGTATAAAGCGAATTTGGTGTTACTTCAATTTTGTGACATGCACTCATAAAAAGCGCTGCCGTAATTACTATAATAAATTGTTTGAAATATTTTTTCATAAAATGTTTTTTTTAAAATTAAAAACCAACTGATACGCCTAAAAGAATAGTACGTGTTTTAGGATAGAAACTGTTATAGTCAACACCTAATGATGCACCGCCCTGGTTAATTTCAGGGTCAATTCCTTTATAGTTTGTAATTACAAACAGGTTGTTTACGGTGGCATAACAACGCAGCATACTGATGTAGTCGTTTTTAATATTAAAACGATAACCCAAAGTCGCATTATCAAAACGCAGGTAAGAACCATCTTCTATATACCTTGATGAAAAATTATTATTTCTTGCATCAGTCCTTTTATCATCAGCAGCATAAGGGCTGATATTTGTTTGTCCTCCAGTAACTACATAAGAAAGATCTGCTCGGGTGGCATTAAAAATTTTATTACCTGTTACACCTCTTACAAAGAAATTAAGGTCGAAATTTTTATAGCGGAAATTGTTGTTCCAGCCAAACATCAATTTTGCATGAGGACTGCCAAGCGCATGGTAATCTGATATGTTAGTAGGATTAGCAGTTTGGGTTTTATCTTTTTTATAAAACAGTGAATTGCCTGATGCATCTTTACCTGCATACTGGAATGAGTAGAACTGGCCTAATGGTCCGCCAACAGCCAGAATCTGCAGACGGCTACCGGTTGTACCAGGGCCATCTAATTGTGTATACTTTGTTGAATCTGCATTTACACCATATTGTTCAGGCCCTTTTAAATCCAGTATTACGTTATTATTGGTAGCCAGGTTTAAAGAGCTGGTCCAGCTAAAGTTTTTTGTGTTTACTGCGTTAACGTTTACACTAAACTCAACACCCCGGTTTCTTATTTTACCAACATTCAAATACAAAAATCCGGCAGGATCTATTGTTTGTGCTACATTATAACCGAATATCATGTCGGTTGTTGTTTTTTCGTACATGTCTATAGAACCGGTAATCTTTCCTTTCAAAAATCCATAATCAATACCAATGTTTTTGGTGCTGGTAACTTCCCATTGTAAATCGGGGTTAGCACCTTGTGAAGTTCTGAATGAAGCTGCAAACACACCATTGTTATAATAAGTGCCCGATTTGTTGTAAAGACGCTGTGCATCATACGCACCTATTCCAAACGCATTTCCGGTTTCACCATAACTTGCTCTTAGCTTTAAATCGCTGATGAAAGATATGTTCTTAATAAAATCTTCCTCGGAAAGGCGCCAGGCAATACTTGCCGCAGGAAAATAACCCCACTCTTTATTTTTACCAAATACAGAACTGCCATCTCTTCTAACAGAGGCCTGTACCAGAATTTTTTCTTTGTAATCGTAGTTTAAACGGAAGAAATCAGAGATAAAATTTGTCTCTTGATATACTGCTCCGCCAAAGTCAACAGCAAATCCGTTTACTGTTTGATAATTTCCTAAACCAAAATTATTATACCCTGTGTAATCGTTAATAAAATTGGTTTGGCTACCCTGCAACCCTTCGTTATTGGTATTTTTTTGCCAGCTGTAACCTGCAACGGCTTTCACATTATGTGAGCCCATTTTTTTAGCCCATGTTAAATAAGATTCGATTGTTTTAGAGCTGCTTTGGTAATAACCTCTGTAAGCAAGGCCATTGGAGAAAAAGTTGCGCAGGCTGCGGCCTCCGCCGGGGTCACCATTGGTATAAAAACTTCCTGTGCTGTAATTTTGAGAATAATAACTATTGTAATACTCACCATGCAGCCAGGTGCCACGCTGGTAAGCAATATTTAAATTGTATGTTAAGTTAAAAGGCAGTTTTGCTTCTGTAGTAAAGTTGCCCTGTAAAGAACCATACTTTGTATCATCCACTGCATTTTTAATTATAGATACAGGGTTAAAGTAACCGGGGTTATTAAAGTTTTCGAAATAAGTGCCGTTGGCATTATATACCGGCGACATTGGATTGAATTTTACCGCCTGCTGAAACACCATATTTTGTAACGGAACGTTGGAAGCTTTGCTGTTACTGCTCATCAGGTTCAGGCCAAAAGTTACCTTATCATTTAGTGCATGATGCTCCACACTTATTCTTCCTACAACTCTTTCTAAATCACTCTGCATAATGATACCGTCTTTTTTCAGGTAGTTAAGACTGGCGCTGTACATACTTTTTTCATTACCGCCACTAAAAGAAATATTGTGGTTGTGAGACAAGGCGGATTCTTTCTGAATAGCCTTCATCCAGTCAGTATCTGCTCCTTTATCGTCATTTGCATTGGGTGTAAAACTGTTTTTTTGTGAGTATGCTCTTAATTCAGCAGCATCCATCAGGTCCAAACTGCTGCTCACACTTTCAAAACCAACATAACCATTGTATGCTGCCTGCGCTTTACCTTTTTTACCTTTTTTGGTTGTAACCATAATTACACCATTAGCCGCCCTGTTACCATAGATAGCGGTTGCAGAAGCGTCTTTTAAAATATCCATTGACGCAATATCATCTGGCGCAACAGCATTAATATCCGCACCCGGTATACCATCAATAACATAAAAGGGACCCTGTGGGCTGTTGATAGTGGATGCGCCACGCAAAATAACAGCAGCAGGTCGGTTAGGGTCTCCACTGGCTGTAATATTTAGACCGGGCACTTTACCTTGCAACAACTGCCCAACATCTCCAATGGCACCACGGTTTAAATCTTCTGGCTTAATTGATGTGATTGCACTCGATAAAGTACGTTTTGTATTACGTCCGTACCCAACCACAACAACGTCGCCCAATGTACTGGCCGTTTGTGTTAGTGTAACATATATTACATCACCGCTGCCCACTTTAATTTCTTTTATTTCAAAAGAAACACCAGTAAACACCAGTGTACTGCCTTCTGCAGCATAAATAGCAAAGCTGCCATCAGCTGTGGTGGCTGTGGCGGTTTTAGTTCCTTTAACAGTAACAGTTACTGAAGCCGCAGGCTGCCCCTTATCGTCGGTAACTTTTCCTTTAATTTGTTTTTGTGCCTGTGCATTTACAAGCAGCGGAAAAACAAGCAGCAGCATAATTATGCTTCTTATTTTTCTTTTTAGTTTTGGTTTTACATTCATCATAGCAACAACGTATTTAAGAGTTAATAAATCAAAATTTTAAAGTAGCCGGCAAATATTTTTTTACAAGTTCTTCATAATAAGGCCGCAGCTTTTTCCAGTCTGGCGGCTCTGGACTTTTTGAATACAAATCGTATGGATTAAACAACTGCACCCATTTCAGCATTTCACGGTCGTGGTCATCCAGCAAATAATCATAACCGCCTTCTCTGTGCCATGAGTAAAAGGAGTGATAACGCAGCATGTACAAACCCTGCTCCGGTAAATAATCTTTAAGCATTTGATACACATATTCATCATGCCCCCAGCTCATATCTACATTACGCAGGCCGCAGTTTTGCTTGTACACTCCCAGTGTGGTATTAAAACGTTCATCAGTAAAATCAGGATTGTGTTTAAAAAATTCAGGATACACAATTTTATCAGAGTAAGCACATCCAACAGGGAAGGTGTCTCCCACCACAGCCCATTGTGGCTCACCAAAAAGGCACAGCACTTTACCCATATCATGCATAAGGCCGGTAAGTACCATCCAATCTGGGTGACCATCCCTGCGTATGGCTTCGGATGTTTGCAGTAAATGCTGCAGCTGGTCTAAATCGGTATCCGGGTCACTGTCATCCACCAGTTGGTTTAAAAAATCAAACGCATCCCAAACCGTCATTTCCTTTTTATTAAATTTTAAAAAGTTCTTACGTTTTTCCTGTACAAAAGCATGCGTTTGATAAGTGTGGTTTAACCGGTAAAATTCTTTTACCGTATCTCTGGCCGGTTCTTCATAATTGCGGTATTCGCCAGTGGCTTTTGCTGTGGCAATAGCTTCCGGATCAGGGTAACGCCTTAGTAAATCGTCTTCCCATTCATCAAGATTTTTAAGCGGAACTGCTTCAAAATTTGCATTACTCATACGTAACGTTTTATTGTTTAAATCAGTAAATAAAAAAGAAAGCTTGAAACAGATTAACACGCCGCTGCAAGGGCTTTATCATCAACAATCTGTATACTGCCGCTGTAATAAACAGCAGTAATGAAGATGTGAGGCACTTCATATACAAGCAAGGTGAGTTTCTGTTATACAACATAAAGTGACAATTTTTTTTGCACCCTGCTGCTCTTTTAAAGGTATTTATTTGCGAAACCGTTTTCGGCAATTGGTGTAGTAAGTATATATTTACAGCACTAATTGAACGTAATACGTTACCAACTGCATGAGTAAACTCACCATTAAATTATTAGCAAAAGAACTGGGGCTGGCTGTGTCAACAGTATCAAAAGCATTGCGTGACAGCCATGAGATTAGTGCCGAAACAAAGGCCAAAGTGCAGGAGTTTGCAAACAAACACAATTATGTACCCAACCCCTATGCCAGCAGTTTACGCAGGCAAAAA
>JAGVCC010000299.1 GCA_020059395.1 Chitinophagales bacterium
CTCCGGCTTTACTCTGGAGTATTCCATATCCAGCACAATGGCCTGGTCTTTTATATTCTTCATTACAATATTATCCACCCGTATATCTTCTACCACACCGCCCCTGCCTCTTGCGGTTTTAATTCTTATACCACGGTCGGTACCATCAAACACACAATTGCTGATCACAATTTTTTTAACGTCGCCGCTCATTTCACTGCCTATCACCACGCCACCATGTCCGCTGAGCATGGTACAATTAGTAATGGTATAATTTTCTGCAGGTGTTGCTTTTGTTCTGCCCGGTAAATCTTTTCCTGATTTAATCGTAATACAATCATCGCCTACACTAATATGGCAATCGGATATATGCACATACCTGCAACTCGATGGATTGATACCATCTGTATTGGGTGATTTAGGGTTATCTATCGTTACTCCTTTAATGATTACGTTTTCACAAAACTCTGGTGTTACCGTCCAGAAGGGAGAATTGGTGATGGTGATGCCTTCTATTAAAACATTTTTACAATAGAGTGGTTGTATAAAAGGCGGACGTAAAAATCCCCGTGTCATTTGTGTGGGATCATCGGGCAATAAAATAGTTTTATTCAAACTATCGAACAGCAACTGGTATTTATTTCTTGCTGTTTGATTTTTATAAAAACTAAGTGCATACTCCCACCACTTTTTTCCATGTCCGTTTATTTTACCTCGGCCAGTAATGGTAATATTGGTTTCGTTGTAGGCATAAAACAGCGGAGAAAAACTCATTACATCTACTCCTTCGTAACGGCTTTGCACCATGGGCAGGTAATCATCAAAATTATCGGAGAAATGCAACTCTGCGCCTGCATCAATAAATATGGTGATGTTGCTTTTTAAATGTATTGGGCCGGTTAAATATTTTCCTGCCGGAAAATACACCGTACCGCCTCCGGCTTTTACAGCAGCACTGATAGCTTTTGCAATTGCTTGTGTTGCTATTTTGCTGCTGTCGTTTTTAGCACCGTATTTTAGTACGTTGTAAAACTGTTGTGCTTTTGTTGCAGTTATACAAAAGAGCAATAGTGTTATTGATATTACTTTTTTCATTTTTCTACTTTAATGCTTCTTCAATTTGTGCTATCAGTACCTCTCTTTTCATTGGGTAACCGGCTTTCGATAATTCCACAGAGCCGTCTTTATGTATTATGGCGTAAGTAGGATAACTATTGCTTTTAAATTGCTTCATGATATCTGTGGTTAAACTATCCGTGGCCAGTAAATGATTCCCCTCCAGATTAAAATAAGCCACCAGGGTTTTCCATTTTTCTTCATTACCTTCATCGTAGTTAGCGATATATAAATAATCAACTTGCTCGTTTTTAAAATACGATTTTATTGCAGCGCCATTCTTTTCCATTTCTTCCCTGCAGGGGCCGCACCAGGTGCCCCACATATCCAGCAATACAGTTTTCCCTTTAAATATGGCCAGCACTTCAGCCCATGAGTTAATGCTATCGCTATTGGATATAAAAATCATTTTTTGAGTAAGCGGTTGCTTTAATCTTTCCACAACGGCAGCAACAGGTTTGTCGTATATTTTTTTATACTTAGTATCGGGGAACTGTTTTAAAAAATCATCATACACTAAAGCAAGGTTAGTTATTATTGATTCTTTAAGTGCATTCTTTATAATTTGGCCATACATATACTCTTTCACTTTTCCGGTAAATGTGGCTTCCACTATTTTCTGGCAGGGCCTGTTTACTTTGTCGGCATTAAAATCTTCTTTCCCTTTGGCGATATCGCCGGCATACCATTTGTTTATAAACTCATCCATATTAGCTGCAGCATCACCCCAAAGCTGTTCTTTGCTGCGTGTAAGGTAATCATGCAAAAAATACCTGTAGTTGGCGCAACACAATGCCGCTTCATTTATTAATGGCGCATTTTTAAGCAACTGGTCAAATACCGTATTCCAGCTTTTAATATTTCTTTTATAAGCTTCTTTAATATAGTACTTTCTTTGCTGGGCAAAACTGTAATATTCTTTTAGCGGGGCATAGGCTATTTGATACTGCCAGGCTTGTATAAAATCTTGGGAAGGTTTATTTTTTTCGATGTAATTTTTAAGTGCTGCCTGATCCTTTTTATATTCCTGCTGTACATAAGCTAACACATTACCGGGCAGGGTATCTTTTGAATCATTTACGATACCAGTGTAATTACTCATTATCAATTTTTGATTATCCTGTGCACCACTGCCCGAGGCAATCGTCTTTACCAGCCCGTTTTCCATTTCCAACTGCAGGTTTAAACCATAACCTTGCTTTAAAAAAAGTGGCAGACTAAACTCCGGCTGGTTATTTACCGAGGAACTTAAAAACATAATTTCAGGCTGCCCGGTATTTAATTCGACCAGGAATTTCCCTTTGCTTACATCGATCATTGTAAATACAGCGCCTGCATTATACTCAGTAGACTGTACAGGCCTGATAAGATATACTTTTCTATCTGCAGCAGGCAAATGCAGCGTTCCTTCAATTTTTACATTTTGGGCCACACTATTTATCCAAAGAACAGAAATTATAATAGCCAGCATTTGTTTCATCTTTATATTTTTAAGCAGTAGTGAAATACCGTTTACCTTATTCAAACAACCAATCCAGATTTTTATTTTTATTATCACTCATCAATACGGCATCATACACAGGCACAATAGTATCGCCATATACAAAACCCAGTATCAAACAAACCCCTTTTTCCAGCTTCAATGTATTTTTACCTGCTTTAAAACTATAGGTGTGTAAGTTTACCGGCGGCATTCCCTCAATAGCAATAGCATTACTGATTTTAATTTCTGCCTGTCCGTAATCATCGGCACTTGCATTAGTCTCCAGTTCGGGTTCTTTTAAATAAACGGTATCAGTTGTAAAAGCTGCCCGTTGTTTTTTAAAATATCCCACCAGTATTTTTACAGGTTTATCATTGGTGAAATTTACTATTGTTCCCCGCTGCTGCATTTGTTTAAAAGATAATTGAAGTGCCTTTAACCCTTTCAGTTCTGCTGCATAATTTTTTACAGTAAGTGTAGTATCTGCAAACACTACTGTTCCATTATCCAAACTAATTGTCTTATCATTTATTTGAACTGCAGCATTATTAAATGGCATAATTTTTTTAACGGCCATAGTTGCATTTGCTTTAAGCGAATCTATTTTATATCTAAATGTCTTCAACTCTTTTTCAAATACCGGCAACATTTCCTTCCAGTGTTTGTAAGTACCATCAACCCCACGCATGGGAATTTTACGCTGAGATGTTTGCATGCTGTTAGCGTAGAGGTAAGTTTTACTGGTAATATCAGTTAACCTTTTATAGCTCTTTAAGGATTCATCTAAACTTTTTGCAGCACTTTCCAAGTCTTTTATATCATTGGTATATTTATACCGCAGGGTCATTAAAGCAGCTTCTGCCTTTTGAGAAAAATGCCATGCCATTGCATGATAAGCAAGTATATCATTCTTTAATCTTTCAAACTCCTTTTTATTTTTAGTGGGCTTTACCTCATAAATAATGAACCTGGCTTTATCTGCATGTTGCCTTACCTCATTAATAATTTGTAAAGGAGTTTCTCCTGTATGATTTATTCCTTTAGCCTGTTTATCTGCATAGTCCAGCAGCATCTCTCCTTCCGGTGCCTCTGCATCATACAGCAATGTAAATAACCCATATCGGTATGGATTAATCAATTGCGTCATCAGCATTCCTAATGTTAATGTTTGCCGGTTACCATCAGTTATACCAAAACGACGTAATAACTTTGGTGCAATCTCACCAGTTTCTTCATAGGTCTTCAAAATCCACCAGCCATCTTCCAGAGAGCAGCCAAACTTATCAGCTAAAAGCCTGCCCCAGTAATTCATTTCTTCTTCCCGGTTACGCTTTGCTTTCCAGGCATAACGGCTCCATGCTTTGTACCATATCCAGTCTCTTTCAATTTGCAACAAACGTTTGCCGCCTTTAATACTGTCGGCGCTGTAAGGCCAATCCCAGTAAGATGCCTGCGGATATAAATGCAAACCGTTGCCACCCATTACTTCGTGCATACCAATTACAGATTGCTGAATAAAATCGGGTGACCCGTAACGAAAGGGTTCAAGGTTAGCCAGTATGTGTACGTTCTCAATTTGTACACTGCCTAATTTACTTAATGTTTGATGCAGCTTTGCCCATTCGCCTCGTGGCCTTGCATAAGTGAGTGCTTCACCGTTGAATTTTGCTTCGGTGTATAAATTTTTATACAAAGGCAATGCGGCTTCCATTACAGATGGAGCATCAGTATCATGTGCCCGTAAAACAATCGGAGGTTCTTCCGTTTTACCCAATGCTTTTAATCCATCCTGCACACCGGGAATAATGGTTTTGGTAAACCATTCAATATCATCTTTACCCACGCCTTCCATCGCCTCTCCCAAACAAACCATTAAACCTACGTTGGGGTATTTTTCTACAAAAGCTGCGATTGATTTTTTAGTATAATCTGCGATCAATGGAGTAATATGCCTTTCTCTTTCCTGTGTTTTTATGTTATGGTGCTCTGCAAATGGTTTTGATACGATGATATTGTAAAACATCTGTATCACCCAAATACCTCTCTTGTCTGCCTCTGTTGTAATGAAGCGATATATCTCTTCATTCTTTTTAAAAGTGGCTTCATCTACTTCTACTGCATAAGGATACTCTTTTAATTTTACCAATGAAGCAAATGGATGACCGTTCCAGAGATACAGAGAATTCATCCGGTTCTCTACCATCGAATCTAGGGTTTGCAGCCATAATTTTTTATCGTAAAACCAGGGAAAGGTTTCGGGAGTATAAGGATATTCATACACTGTTCTGCAGGGTAGATAATATGGTTTTTGTACGCCGATGCAGGCCCCACGTAAAACCATTTCGGGGGCATCGGATAAATTTATATTCGCAGGAAGTTTTTTTGTATTAGCAATAATTTCTGCAACCTCAAGACAACCATAAAGACTTCCAGATTCATCTGCACCATCAATTAATGTAGCATTTTGTTTTGAAATAACCTTATAGCCTTCTTTTGGCATTTTTGCAAATATCCTGGCATTTGCAATTTTTTTGTTATGCCGAAAATTGATTAAAATTAATGGAGATTTTGAAAAGAAGTTGATATCATTTACAATCTTAGTTTGATACCCAATATTTTTTAAAGAAGACTTTAATTTTTCGATCCCGAATAAAACCCGTGGGGAATTAGTCCTTTCAAAAACAAGAAAAACAGTTTTACTTTTTTGTTGGGAGAACAATGTAAAACTGTTAATTACAAAAAGAAGAATAAATAATATTTTCTTTGTCAGATTCATCATAAATTATTTAACCACCGCCAGTTCATTCAAATATTTTTCCAGCATTGTAAATCCATCTGCGCCAATTTTATTTCTATCATTGGTATCATTTACATTCAATCCGTTTTTTGTTTCCCACTCATCGGGCATACCGTCTTCATCCGTATCAATTGGTGCTGCAATAGTTTTATAAGTGCTCCATCCGCCAACGGCAAGGGGTGAATCAATAATACCTGCTTTACCAAAAACACCTTTGCCTGTTGCAGTACCGGTTTTAGTTTCATTAATCACTCTTTCATCCACGCCGTCTCTTTTAGGAAGGATGGCACCGCAATATTTTAATACTGCTTCGTAAGCATCATTTGCATTTTGTTCCGGTAATGCTGCAGTAATTGTAAAAGCATTTTTTGCGTATGCTGCACTAGGATAATTTTCTTCTGCCAGGTCAATACCTTTAAAATTCTTTTTTGTTAATGCTTTATCGCCTTCCATAATATTACCGCTTACAAACCATTGCCCTGTGCCTTTTGCATTGGCTGCTGCGTAATTGGCATGTACAAATTTTAATTCGCTGGCTGTTGCTGGCCCGGGTTTGTAATAATTATTTACCAAATTAACCTGCGATACACCGCCTGCAATATTTACTTCGCCGCCATACGCTGCATTGGCATTGCCCCAATTGTAAATAACATTATTTCGGTAATCAATAATGGCCATTGTATCATGTGCCCTTGCGCCATTAAAGCGAACGGCACGGCTGTTTTGGTGTGCAATTAAATTGTGGTGATAGGTTGCGTACTGTCCGCCCCAAACTCCGCCGTAAGAACGATGGCCTTTTGCATGACCGGCTTCATACAAACCTTCGCTTACGATGCACCATTGCACGGTAGTATTTTTTGTATCGTACATGGCGGCACATTCTTCATTGGCCCAGCTAAAACTGCAATGGTCAACAATTACATCTTGGCAGTTCTCCATATCAAAACCATACAATCCTTTCTTATCGATACCTCCCGGTCTTGAACGAATAAAACGAATGATAATATTGCCATGATTGCCTTTGGAAGATGCACCATTCAATATTAAAGATTGATTTTTTAAACAGATGCCATCGCCGGGAGCAGTTTGTCCTGCAATGGTAAGGTTACTTCTTTTGATTTGTATTTTAGTCTGCAATTCAATAATGCCACTCACTTTAAAAATCACCGTAAGCGGCTCACCGGGAAATTTCTCCAATGCATTTCTAAAACTCCCTTCACCATCATCATTTAAATTGGTAACGGCAACTACTTTACCACCACGGCCGCCTGTTGCGTATTTACCAAAACCTTCTGCACCAGGAAAAGCAATTTGCTGTGCACTGATTTGTTGCAGAAAAAAAAATGCAATGATTAGAAATGTATTTTTCACTTTATATACTTTAATAAGGATGTTATCTTAATCAATTTTATACAAAAGGAACAATCCCTCCCACCTCACTGCTTTTATACGCCGCTTCCACACATGCCATTGTATGTATGCAATCATCCACACTATTATCCGTTTGTTCAATTTGTTTAGCAGCTGCTAATAAAATCTGCTCCATACTTCCTATAAATGCATGAGGAAACCAGCTGCCTTCCACTTCCATTGTTTTCCATTCCGGCTCTTTGCCGTCTTCCAGCAACACATATTCAAAACTATCCGCTGCTCCACGTGGATAATCTATAAGTGCCCCAAAATTTATTTTTATGGCACCTTTACTGCCTTCTATTTTTATATAAGATTGTTGTTTGGGTGTACCGTAATTATGGCAATGGTTGGTGAGAATATTTGCTGCAATCATTTCGCCATAATCCATAATGATGTTACTCCTTACAGAAGCTAATTGCGGCATAGATGGATGCTTTGTTGTTTTTGCATACACCGATTTTGGATTACCCAGCAGGTTTCTTACTAAATCGATATAATGAATACTGTGGTATAAAATTTCCACCCGTGTGGCACCATTTAAAAAATTCCACAGGTGCCAAGGAGTAAAAACATTTACGTTTACTTCTACATCGTTAATAGC
>JAGVCC010000129.1 GCA_020059395.1 Chitinophagales bacterium
GTACAGCCTGTATTTATGGGTTACATACATTTATACATTATTTCGCTGTTACAATCCAATATCTGATACAGAAAATTCTTTTCTTCAATTTATTTATGCCGACGAAACACTGCAAATGATTGCTTTTGCACTTTACATCCGTTTTATGGATGCAGCAATGGATGTAAACAAACAAACAGAAAAAAAATCGTGGGTATTTGTTAAAAAATCGCCTCTTATTATTGCGATATACATTTGTGTGCAGATTGTAATTGTAAATTTTAATACGCCAACTCTAATTTATTTAATTGCCAAATTTGGTATAAGAGGCTATTTGCTTTTTGTAGGTTTATACCTGTTACTTTCGGTAATATTAAAGCGTAAAAAAACTTATTATTATTATCTGGCTGGTGGGGCTATTGCTATTATTATTTTCGGAATTATTTCTGCAGTCTCTAATGCATTTCAAGTCAGCTATCAGGCGGGTATTGGCTCTGTGTCGTGGCTTATGATGGGCTTTTTTTTTGATGTAGTCTTTTTTTCTACAGCTATTGGTTATCGGATAAAAATAGAAGCCCTTGAAAAAGAAGCGGCGTTAAATACCCTGATTAAGCAAACAGAAATTCTTCAACAAAATGAAATTGAAAAAATACAGGCCATATACACCACTAAAGAAAAAGAAAGATTGCGGATTGCAAACGATTTGCATGATGATATTGGAGCTTCACTAAGCAGCCTGCAAATTTACAGTGCCATTGCAGAAAAGGCAGTGGCTGACAACCCGGCAAAAACTATTGAAATGCTACAGTATATAGCAGCACTTAGCAAACAGCTTTTAGAAAACATGAGCGATATAGTTTGGAGCATGAAATCTGCCGGTGATAATAATACAACATTGGAAACCAAGATAAAAAACTTTGGAGCAGAGCTGCTTAGCGATAAAAATATTGATTTTACCTACAGCGTTGCCGCAGATACCGAAACTTTTTTAAACGGGATTGCTATACGGAAAAATATTTTATTACTCATAAAAGAAGCCATGCATAATATGGCTAAATACAGCGGAGCAGCCAATGCAAAACTTTTAATGTGTATTATAAAAACCGACCTTGTTTTAGAAATTAGTGATAATGGTGCAGGGTTTGACAGCACAAAACAATTTGCAGGAAATGGGCTGAAAAATATGACTTACAGGGCTAAAGAATTAAAGGGGAATATCAGTATTAATGCATCACCCGGAAATGGCACCACCATAAAAGTAACAATACCGCTTATTGCCATTACTGATGTACAGTAAAAAAATTCTACTCATTATTTTTAGTTACCTGGTTTAAGTAATAAGCTGGTAAATTTACATGGTGAACATTAAAGTATTTATATACGACGATAATAAAGCACGGAGAGACAGCCTTAAAGCTCTGTTAGAGCTAAGTCCCGAATTGCAGTATGCTGGTGAAGCCGAAAATTGCTGCCATGCAGTTACTGATATGGAAACCACTTTTCCAGATGTGGTACTGATGGATATTAATATGCCCGAGTGCGATGGCATTGAGGGCCTAAAAAGAATTAAAGAAAATTTTCCGCACATAAAAGTATTAATGCAAACCGTTTTTGACGACAGCGATAAAATTTTTGAATGTATTAAAAATGGAGCCAGCGGTTACATTTTAAAAAAAGATTCTCCACAGCGTATCCTGCAAGCTATTCAGGAGGTATATGAGGGTGGGGCAGTAATGAACCCCGGCATTGCATTAAAAGTATTAGATTATTTTAAGCCACAAAAGCAGAATAACCCACTTAGCGAAAGGGAGCTGCAAGTGTTACAATTACTGGCAGAGGGCCACAGTTATAAAATGGTTGCAGATAAACTGTTTCTTAGTTTTCATACTGTAAACACCCATGCCAAGCACATTTACGAAAAGCTTCACGTTTCTTCTCTCGGCGAAGCCATTGCCTTTTATTATAAAAATCTGTACCGGTAATAAGTGAGGCTCTCCACTCTTTAAAGTTTGATAAAATATGTTTGTAAGAATTTTTGTGACCTGCCTAATCACTACAATTAGTGACTAAACTCATCAAATTTTTTTTCATTTTTACGATTGCAAATTTGAAACGGGGAAAGTATTATCTGTAAGTACAATGTACAGTTATAAAAAAAGTTTAGCATAAACAGCTATTGGCAGTTTATTTATACCCCTTTATAGATTTTTTCCTTTTTAACACAATAGCAAACAATAAATTTATTTTATAAAAAAATGCTTAGTGTAATTATTATAGAAGATAATAAGATTGACAGTGATTATCTGCAATCAGTAATAAGCCAGCATAGTAATTTTTTTGAAGTAAAAGCCAGTTTTTCAAATGCTCTGGAAGCACAGGAGTATCTGCATGCAAACAAAGTGGATGTTATTTTTTTGGATATTGATATGCCGGTTATAAATGGAATGGATTATTTTAAGCAACTGCATAATCCGCCGCTGTGCATTTTTGTAACTGCTTTTAGTGAATATGCCTGGGAGGGTTTTGAAGCACAAGCTTTTGATTACATATTAAAGCCCGTAAAGCCACAGCGCTTTGCAGCAATGGTAAACAGGCTTAAAGAATATTTGCAAATTAAAGCCCGTGCCGATTTGTATACCGCAAAATTCGATGATGACTCTATTACTATTAAAGAAGGTACCACAAAGCATATAATTGCACTTAATGATATACTTTATATTGAGGCATTAAAGGATTACAGTAAAGTAGTTACAAAGACTAAAAGTATTCTTACGCTATCCAAGCTTAAGCATTTTTTAGAGCAGTTGCCGGCTAACCGATTTGTAAGAATACACCGCAGCTATGCAATAGCCATTAATAAAATTGAAAAAGCCGATGCAAACGACATTTATATAAATAACACAGAAATACCTATTGGTAAAACATTTAAAAACACCTTAAAACTTTTTTTATGAAATATTTTTTTGTTGGAGTAGTAGGTTTCCTTACTCTTTTGAGTTGCTCTAAAACGGCAGTTAACAGCATTAGTATGCAGCCAGATATCAGCCATACAGCAAGCAGTGCTGCTGCAATGGGAGAAGAAAAAATAAATCTTTCTGTATATGTGGAAGGAGTTAGTTACAATGACCAATGTTACGTACCCGATACAGTGTGCACAGAAAAATATTTTACTACAGTTACAGCAGAACTAAAAGGTATTATTGTTAAAACTACCGGTACAAACATTGTTGAAAATCCGTTGGCAATGGCCAACTTGCAAACTGTT
Organism: Chitinophagales bacterium; assembly: GCA_020059395.1. GTDB lineage: Bacteria > Bacteroidota > Bacteroidia > Chitinophagales > Chitinophagaceae > Ferruginibacter. The sequence continues at coordinate 3,245 of JAGVCC010000129.1, forward strand.
TTAAAAAATGTGAGTGTAAAAATAACGGCAAAATCCGGCAGCTATTTCAACATTGCTTTTTTACATAAGCCTTCAAAAGTTTCCTTGCAAAGCAGAAATTTAAAATTTATTTCTGCAAATACCTATACGGGCATCAGGCTTAAAACTACATCTAAACTGTCTGTTAGTATGTTGGCTAATGCTGCAAAATATCCTACTGCAGCAAATGTTAAAACAGTTCTGGAAGAATTGTATAACCCTACCAATTTTACTGTTTCGTTTATTGAATAATATATGCGGTTTAAAAAAACAACCTTATTAGTTATACTGGTAATTGTGCGCCTGTCAACAGGCGCACAAACTGTTTCAACTGCAGAAGCGTTTTTGTATGCCGCAGATTTTGACAATGCAATAAAAGCGTACACAAAACTAATTAACGGTGCAGATACTTTACAGCCTGTAGCAAAAGGTAATTGCTATCTGCGCCGTGGACACTGCCTTTCTCAATTACAAAAATCCGATGCTGCTTTATTCGACTTTTTTGAGGCTATGCGGATATTTGAAAAAGTAAATAACAAAGAACGGCTGGCAGCAGCAACAAATAATATTGGGCATGTTTTTTTTATAAAGGATGATATTAGTAATGCGGAAATTTATTATAAAAAAGCATTTGATTTATATACTGCAGTAAAGGATACAAACAACATTATTAAGGCAATGAATAATATTGCTATAATTGAAATGCAGAATAAAAATATAGAAAACGCCATATCCCTGCATAAAAATGCAATTACA
>JAGVCC010000017.1 GCA_020059395.1 Chitinophagales bacterium
ACCACAAGAACAATATTGGATAGAATTATTTAGAGTTTCAAAAGACCAAATTATTTTCGGTGCAAACTATTTTTTAGAATACTTGCCAAATACAAGAGGTTTTATTTGCTGGGATAAAGTGCAAAGTATGCCTACTTTTTCGGCTTGTGAATTAGTTTGGACTTCATACGATAAACCAAGCAAAATAATAAGAAAACAAAGCACAGATTTAAGTAGATTTCATCCAACACAAAAACCAATTGAATTATACGACTTTTGTTTTAATTACTCAAAATTAGAGGAAGGCTCAAAAGTTTTAGATACTCACTTGGGTAGCGGTTCAAGTCGAATAAGTGCCAATAAAAACAAATTGCACTTTGTCGGTTGTGAAATTGATGAGGAATATTTTAACAAACAAAACAAAAGATATGAGGAATTTGTCAGTCAGGCTCGTTTATGGTAGGCGTTCTCTTGGCATTGCACCTAACTCCCTTATATCCGCAATTCAATAAATTGAACTAGTAATAAATGATTGATATTAAAGCAAATACAGACAAACTATTGCAATTTGTTGCAAACAAATTTGAAAATAATGAACTCGACAATAACAGCCTTGTGCAATTAATTGAACTAGCAGGTAGTTATCTGAATTTGCAAACGCTACCCAATTGGGCTGCTGCTAACGGAAAGAGTTACAACGGTGCAAAAATGCAAAAAAATAAAATAGAACTTTTTGGCGTAAAATTTATAATTGATAATTTTTAATAAAATAACAACCACATGAGCAAAACCACACCCACACCACAGCGATTTATAACCGCAAATGCGGCAGCTGATTTAGAAGAGCTAACCACCAAAGCTTACAACTTAGTACAATCGCTTAAGCAATTAAAAAGCCACGTACTACCCAATAGTGTGCTGGTTAATCTGCAAAATGTAGATAACTATTTTGAAGCTAGAAAAATTGATGATAATGAGTAATACAAAACAAACCGCCGAGCAGCTTGCAGATAACATAATAGCACTACTTACTGAAGCTGGGCTATCATACGATGATATGTTACAAGTAATACACCTAGCTCGCATTAAGTTAGAAGCATTGCAAAAACAAGATTTTGCCAAAGATTACAATACCCAATTAACAATAAAAACAACTAACCCCATGCAACAGTACGTAATTACCAACAATGAACGATACAGCGGCGATGCTGTAGTAGTGTACAATGCCCAAGGGCAGCTCATTAAAATAGACACTAGCGCTACCAATATGGATGCCGCTACGCTGCAAGCTTTTAAAGCCATAGTGCCGGTACGTGTGCAAGAGCTAGAAGCAGGTACAGGCTTTACAGCTGCTACCAAAATTATAGCGCAAGATTATGAAGTAAGCTTTGAGGACTTTTGGAAAAAATACCCACTAAAGCGCAACCGATACAAAGCCGAGGAGTGCTGGCGCCGTATGAGCAAAGGCGAACAAATAGAAGCCTATATAAATATAGACGAATACACCAAGTGGGCTAAAAAACAGTTTGAAGGCTACCAGCCTATGCTAGCCGACCGCTACCTGCGCAGCAAAGAGTATAAAACCAACTGGAAAAAAGTATAGCTATGATAACCACCGCACAAATAAAAGCACTACGTGCTACGCTTACTGCGTTAGATATAGTAGAAGATAAAGAAGCCCTGGTACTGCAATACACCAACAACCGCACCAGTAGCCTGCGAGAAATGCACTTTGCCGAAGCCAAAGCCATGCTTATAGCACTTAACCCCAACCCGAAGCCCAAGGCGGTAGACCCAAGTGTAAAAAAAATGCGTGGCCGCATAACCGCAATGGCACATGAGCTAGGCTGGGTTACTGGTAAAGACTACAGCAAACTAGATAGTTGGATGCTCACTCACAGTTACCTAAAAAAGCGTATTTTTGACTATACCAAAGCAGAACTACCCAAGCTAGTAAGCCAAGTAAGTATGCTGCTGAAAAACAATTTAAAAAGCATTTAATAACCAAATAAAAAACAAAAACATGGCACAAAAAAAATGGAAAACATGGCACAAAATTACATTAGCAGTAATTGTATTAGCATTATGGGGCTTAGGTACCGTAATTAATAAAGCTAAAGAAAAAACAAAAGTAGATACCGAAGCCAAGCTAACACCAGCGCAAAAAGACAGCCTACGCCTAGCGCCTATTATGAAAAAAGCAAAGTTAGAAGCTACTTACAAACTGCGCAATTACGTAAAAGACGGATTAAACGACCCTAAAAGTTTTGACGTAATTGAAGAAAGATGCTTTATTAGAGGCAGTCAGTTAATATTGGTGTTGGACTACACAGCCAAAAACGGTTTTGGCGGTACTGTACGCAAGGTAATACAAGCTGAGGCTGATAGTTTAGGTGCTATTACCAAAGTATTTAACAATAAATAAAATATGAACAATTACACACTTAACAATTGCATCTATCTATCTACAAAAGAAGCACTAAAAGCAGGGTATCAATTTTCGGCATTTCATGCCATTACGCCAGGTGTTATAAATGGCATCAATACAAATGGGGAAAACGATTTGTTTTTTCCAAAAGAAATGTTGGATACTTATACAAACGACAAAGTTCCGCTAAAAGGAAACCCATTTGAAATGGTAACCACTTTATTAAAGGGCGAAGACGGAAAAACAGAAAAATTTTAAAAAATATTTTTCTATTAAATCAAAACGTCCTACTTTTGAAGTGCTAAAGACGGATTATGGTACTTCAATTATTTAATTTTAACAACAGCCTGTTGCCTTGGGAAAAGGGAAAACCTTTTAACATTTCACTTTACCGTGATTCGTCTTTAGCACCCAAGGCAACAGGCTTTAATATTTTTGTTTATGCTAAAGACGAATCACGAACTACAATTAGTTCAACAAGGTGAGTAT
>JAGVCC010000414.1 GCA_020059395.1 Chitinophagales bacterium
TGCAAAAAATGAAGCTTATGGCAGCGTGAGCTTTAGCCAGAATGATACTTACCTGTATGGATATGATAAAGCAATTTACAATTACAGTAAAGACAGTGTACGCAATCAGTATCAGGATATAAATTTAAAAGCTGGTGTACGTAATACAGTTTTAGGCGATTTTAAAATAAAATACAACCCCAATATTACCGTTAATAATTTTACACTAAAGAATAAAGCCAGCGAAAGTTCTTTAATAGTAGATGCACCCATTGAAAAATGGTTTGGCGAAAGTATGGCAATAAAAATAGGCGCCAAAGCAGATATTACTACCTACAGCAGTAAAAACCTTGCAAGCAATTTAAAGCTTAGTAATAATTTAGTACAAGTAATGCCTTCGCTTGCATTTGCATCATCACGTTTTACAATTAATGCAGGCGTTACACCCACATGGGATAATGGAAGTTTTGTTTTATTACCCAACATCTATGCAGAGGCCCAGTTAAAAGAAAAAGTGTTTATGATACAGGCAGGCTGGGTAGGTAATTATACCAAAAATACTTTTCGCAACCTTACAGCCATTAACCCGTATTTACTCCCCATCACCTTTCAAAAAAACACAAAAGAAGTGGAGTATTATGGCGGCATAAAGGCTACCATTGGCAAACACTTTAGCTTTAATGCAAAGGCTGGCTTTATAAGTTACAACAACATGCCATTGTATATTAATGATACTGCCACCGATGGTAAAGCATTTAAAGTGGTGTATGAAGACAAAGCCAACAACCTGCGCATACACGGCGACCTCAGTTTTGTAACGCAGGATAAATTTACAGTTACCACAGGCCTTACTTTAAATGGTTACACAGGCTTTACAAGTAAAGCGTGGAATACCGTGCCGCTGGAAGTAAACGCATCGCTGCGCTGGTGGGCATTTAAACAGGTATTGCTAAAAAGTGATTTTTATGCTTTTGGCGGCGGCAATTATATTGAAAAAGGAAATGTTGCCCAAACTTTTAAAGGCGGTACAGATTTAAGTGCAGGTATGGAGTTTAAAGTAAACAAAACCTTTAGTGCCTGGCTGGATGTAAATAATATTTTAAATAGCAAATACGAGCGCTGGCATAATTACGAGGTATATGGCTTAAATGTGCTGGGTGGTGTAAGAATTACTTTTTAAAACGATAATTATCTGCATAAAAAACTCCCGCTGATTACGCAGATATCGCAGAGGAAATTTTGTTTTCTGCGTAGTCAGCGAAATCTGCGGGAGTAATTTTCTTAAATTATATAATCAGCATCGCATCTCCATAACTGAAAAAGCGGTACTTATCTTTTATTGCTTTAGCGTAAGCTTCCATCATTAAATCGTAACCGGCAAAAGCACAGGCCATAATTAACAGGCTGGTTTTTGGCAGGTGAAAATTGGTAACCAATGCATCTGCAATACTAAAATTGTAAGGCGGATGAATAAAGTGGTTGGTCCATCCTTCAGAAGGTTTTAATAATTTTTGTGCCGTAAAAGAAGATTCCATACTACGCATGGTGGTGGTACCTATAGAGCAAATGCGGTTGCCTCCCTGCTTAGCTTTGTTTACAATGCTGCAGGCTGTTTCTTCCACCCTGTAATATTCAGCATCCATTTTATGTTTGCTCAAATCTTCCACTTCAATAGGGCGAAAAGTACCAAGCCCTGTATGCAATGTTGTTTCTGCAAAGCGGATGCCTTTAATTTCTAAACGCTTAATAAGTTCTTTACTAAAATGTAAACCGGCTGTTGGTGCTGCCACTGCACCTTCATGCTTGGCATACACGGTTTGGTAGCGTTCTTTATCCTCTTCTTCCGGCTTGCGTTTAATGTATTTTGGTAATGGTGTTTCACCTAAAAACTCCAGCATATTTCTAAATGCCTCGTCAGTATCTTCCCATAAAAAACGAATAGTACGGCCACGGCTGGTGGTGTTGTCAATTACTTCTGCAACCAGTTCATCATTTTCACCAAAATACAATTTGTTGCCTACACGTATTTTACGGGCAGGGTCAACAATAACATCCCAAAGGCGGTTGGGTTTGTTCAATTCTCTTAACAAAAACACCTCTATTTTAGCACCTGTTTTTTCTTTGCGGCCATACATGCGTGCAGGAAAAACCTTAGTGTTGTTAACTACAAAAACATCTTTGTCATCAAAGTGGTCAATAATTTCTTTAAAATGTTTGTTTTCAATTTGCCCAGTTTTGCGGTGAATCACCATCAGGCGGCTGTCTTCACGTTTTTTGGTTGGGTTTTGGGCAATTAAATTAAGTGGAAGGTCGAACCGGAACTGGGATAATTTCATGTAATTACTTGTTTTAGTTATTACATGCCGTGTACAGAAAGATGAGGAATAGCCCGGTTAAAGGCACTTATCATGTTACGGCATGATTTTGAAGTTGCGAAGGTAAGGTAAAACAGGCAGTTTGTAAGCGCCTTTTTTTAATAGTGCAAAAGAGGTGACACCTTTTTAAAAGGTGTCACCTCTTATAACCCAAACTTGCTAAACTTATATTTTAAATTAATTTGTTAAGTAAGCAGCGTTTCAGTTAAATGCAAACTCTGTTTATTTTGCACATGACTACAAAAACTACTGCTTTATTATTGGCACTGTTACTTTTTTTAACTGCCCAATCACAAACTTACTTAGATCCATATACAGGCTTTCAGTTAGATTTAAATAACACCCATTCGGGTTTTAAGCAATTAAACACCGGAGTAAATATAAGTTTTAAAGGTAAATACAGTCATGAGCTTGCCCTGCAGTTGCAGCATAGTTTGCCATTCAGCGCAAAATCGTCGGATGTTGCTTTTACAGCCAACCCATCATTACCACTTTCTGTAAACGCAGCCAAAAAAATACAACCCTCATCCACCTCTTTTGCAATAGTAAACCGTATTCCGGTGGCAGGTAAAAAAACAGTCAATACTTTTTATGTGTTAATTACTGCCGGTGCAGTGTATCAAAATATTAAAGTAACCTACAATTATGACAAGGTTAATTATGTTATATTAAACCCAGACAAAAGCCTTAATAAAATTGGCCCTTACCTCGGCGCAGGTTGTATGTACATTTATACCATGAAAACAGGACGATTTTTTACAGCATTGAATTTTAATACACCAGCCGCAGGTGCCAAAACAAAATTTCCTTCTTCATTTAAATTTATGGCGCCGGCATCTGTTACTGCAGGTTATTCAATAATTATTAAAGAGAGACGAAATGCTTCACCAAAAAAGAAGTAAGTATTTACAATTGGTAATACTTATCGCCACCATTTTTTTAGCAGGCTGCAGAGCAGATTATACTAATTATTATTCTGATGGGGAAAATGAAGGACTTAGTATTTTTTCTGATAAAGGGAATAATTTGCTTACATGTTATGTTAACGGCAGGGGCTGGCGAACGAATTCAAGAA
>JAGVCC010000457.1 GCA_020059395.1 Chitinophagales bacterium
ATCGTACGCATTTTTTTTCTCCAGCTCACTTTGAAACATTTTTATCATGGTTACAAAGTTGTCTATAGCTTCCAGCGTACCGCTTTTAAAACCATACATAGCGGCATTGCACAATACCTGCCAGAGTGTAAGATTATTTTCATTGGCAAAGAGCACTGCTTTATCCAGCGTGGTTTTACCAATACCACGTACGGGGTAGTTTACAATACGTTTCAGTGCTTCTTCATCCTGCTGATTAACTACAATGCGTAAATAGGCAATTAAATCTTTTACTTCTTTACGCTGGTAAAAACTAATGCCCCCATAAATGCGGTATGCAATACCCATGCGGCGCAGCGCTTCTTCATAACTGCGGCTTTGTGCATTGGTGCGGTATAAAATAGCAAAATCTTTATTAAAATAATGATAACGCAGTTTTTGTTCCTGTATAGCATCTGCAACGCTTTTGCCTTCGTCATTATCCGTCATGGTACGCACCAGACGTATTTTTTCTCCTTCGGTATTATCGGTAAATAATCTTTTTTCTATTTGGTTTTTATTGTTGCCAATTACCTCGTTGGCAACATGCAGTATATTTTTTGTACTGCGGTAGTTCTGTTCCAGCTTAACCACTTTTACTTCGTCGTAATCTTTTTGAAACTGCAGAATGTTTTCAATAGTGGCGCCCCGAAAACTATAAATACTTTGTGCATCATCACCCACCACACACACATTTTCATGCATGGCTCCCAATAGTTTTATTATTTCGTACTGTGCTGTATTGGTATCCTGGTACTCATCAATCATTATGTATTTAAACTTGCGCTGAAACTTGCTTAAACTATCCGGATTGTTTTTTAACAGGATGTACATTTTAAACAACAGATCATCAAAATCCATAGCGCCGTTTTTAAAACAGCGTTTGGCGTAAGCATCATAAATCTGTCCGATGGCGGGGCGGTTGGCACGGCTGTCTTCCTGCTGCAGCGCCCAGTCGTTTATGTACTCTGCTGGGCCTATTAAAGAGTTTTTAGCAGCAGAAATGCGGTTGTAAACCACATTGGGTTTGTAATGTTTATCATCAAGACTCAATTCATTGATAACTGTTTTTACCACACTCTTTGCATCATCCGTATCGTAAATGGTAAAGTTATTTGGGTAACCAATTTTGCTGGCTTCCGCTCTTAGTATTCTTGCAAATACACTGTGAAAGGTACCAATGTATAAATTACGGGCCTCTGTACCTCCCAGTATTTTTGCAATACGCTCCTTCATTTCGGCAGCAGCCTTATTGGTAAAAGTTAATGCCAAAATATTAAATGCATCTACTTTATGATAACCCATTAAATGTGCAATACGGGTGGTAAGCACTTTTGTTTTACCGCTGCCGGCACCGGCAATAATCATTATAGGGCCATCTTTATGCAGTACTGCTTCTTTTTGAGGTTCGTTCAGTTCGTCTAAATATTTGGGCATGCGGCGAAGGTACGAAAGCAGGCAGTGCTTAAAAAGCTTGTGGAAATGTTTGCACTGTTTTTATATACCAGCATAAAACTCAATTCAATATACCCGCTATTTGCAGTATAGAAAATTTTCTATACAAATTTGGCCTTATTTTCTACCTGTAAGGCTATATAAATTAATAACCTTTATACCCACTTAATCCAACCCAGTATTTTATGCAACACCATGCAGATATGCCTGATGAGCAGCTGATTCAATTTTACCTTAACGGCAATCCCAAAGCAATGGCCACGCTTGCCGAATTGTATAAAGACAGAATTTATAGTGCTATTTATTCGATGGTACATGAAAAATATGCTGCAGAAGATATTTTTAAACAGGTTTTTACTGTAATTATTAATAGCCTAATTGCTGGCAAAACAGCAGAAGAAGGCAGTTTTTTGCAATGGGCGTTAAAAATAAGTCACCAGCTTTGTATTGAATATGCCCGTAAAACAAAAACCGCAATGGTGATAGAAATGCACCGGCCTGACAATATCGAAACAGCACCCGTTATTTTTCCGGTAAGCCCTTTTTATGGAGGCAATGGGTTTTACGAAAATCATAATCAAATTAAAAATATGATATCATTACTGCCAGAACAACAACGGGAAGTAGTGGCATTAAACCATTACGCCGGGCTGAGTTTTAAAGAAATTGCCGGCATAATGAAATGCAGCCTTAGTACTGCGCTGGATATAATGCAGCTTGGATTAACTAACCTGCGCAAACAAATGACAGCAGACAAAATAGCCATCTAAGTAAAAGTGGGTTTTGTTACCAAAACAACCGTCAAATGCTTATTTTTTTAGTTATGAAGGCTGTTTTTGGGCCTTTTTCTTTAAAAAATTCCCTATTTAGGGTATTGTCTGGTATTAAAAACTGCTGTCTCTTTGTAACAACAATCAATAACGTCCTTTACAAACTATATAAGTTTAATGGCCCGTATTTATCCTGCTTAGTTTGAAAACAGGAATTAACACTGTAGATTTTTCTCATGCTTGAACACTCCCCGTTCCGGTTCCCCGGGATGGGTCTTTTTTTTAAAAAAGGAAATGGCTAAAATAATTATCAAAAAAATACTAAAATAATTAGTGTTGATAAATTAAAATAATTATCTTTGACGCAGCAATTACATTTACAACGGATAAAAACAGATACATCACTTTAAAAACACAACACATGAGTAACACAGACAAAATGGAAAAATCAGAAAAGTTTAAGGCGCTGAAATTAACTATTGATAAAATAGATAAAGATTTTGGCAAAGGATCGGTAATGATGATGAATGAAAAGGGAAGTCAGGAAATAGAAGTAATATCTACAGGTTCTATTGGTTTAGATGTGGCACTGGGCATTGGAGGTTTACCCCGTGGCCGTGTGGTTGAAATTTACGGACCTGAAAGTAGTGGTAAAACAACACTAGCAACACATATAATTGCAGAAGCACAAAAAAAAGGCGGCATGTGTGCATTTATAGACGCTGAACATGCTTTTGATAGTATATATGCACAAAAACTGGGTGTTGATATTGACAATCTTCTGATTTCTCAGCCAGATTATGGTGAGCAGGCTTTAGAAATTGCTGACCGCTTAATTCTATCTGGTGCATTAGATGTGGTTGTTATTGACTCTGTGGCAGCTTTAGTACCCAAGGGAGAACTGGAAGGTGAAATGGGCGACAGTAAAATGGGGCTGCAAGCAAGATTAATGAGTCAGGCACTGCGTAAGCTTACAGCAACCATTCATAAAACAAATACCATTTGTATTTTTATTAACCAGTTAAGGGAAAAAATTGGTGTTATGTTTGGTAACCCAGAAACTACAACAGGTGGTAATGCATTAAAATTTTATGCGTCAGTAAGGTTAGATATTCGCCGTATGACGCAAATTAAAGATGGTGACGAAGCGGTGGGTAATCATGTAAAAGTAAAAGTGGTGAAGAATAAAGTTGCGCCTCCATTCCGTCAGGCTGAGTTTGATATTATTTTTGGAGGAGGTATTAGCAAAGCTGGTGAAATTATTGATATGGGTGTGGAACTGGGTATTGTACAAAAAAGCGGCAGCTGGTTTAGCTACAACAGCGATAAATTAGGACAGGGCCGTGATGCTGTAAAACAATTAATGATTGATAACCCAGAACTGGGTGCAGAAATTGAAGGAAAGATAAGGGAGAAGATAAAAGAAATGCAGGCAGCATAGTTTTGCTTTAAGAATTTAAGCGGGGGTTAATAAGTATTAAGCCGTTGTGTAAAAACACAGCGGCTTTTTCATTCTGCCTAACTTTGTATTAATGCTACTTAACAACAATACAGCCAAAGCACATACGGCATTAATACTTACCAACCTGTTTTTTGCCATTAACCTTAGTGCAGTAAAACACCTTACCAATAATGGCCTGGCAAAACCTTTTGGCATTAACGTTATACGTGTGGGTGTAAGCGTACTGCTTTTTTGGCTTTTATATGCCGTAAAACCTGTACCAGTAAAAATTGAAAAACAAGACAGGCTGCGGCTATTGTTGTGCGCTGTAACCGGTATAGCCATCAATCAACTGTTATTTTTAAAAGGGCTTTCGTTAACATAC
>JAGVCC010000490.1 GCA_020059395.1 Chitinophagales bacterium
CTTTTACAAAAGCATCTGCCTGGTTCCAGCTTAGCCAGGTGTACTCTTGCTGTTGTTCTAAAAAAAGCTGCTTACGCATTTCAAACTGCTGGCGGGGGGTTTGAACATTACGGTTTAAATAAGCACCTTCGCCATTTACATAAGGCGCTGTTTTGTCCAGCACATCAGGATTGGCTTCCAGCAATGGCAGTGTTTTATCGCTTAGTGTAAGTAAAAATTTTACATCAACCGGTACCGTGTTTTTTCTTGCAAGGTTATAAGATGCCATTGTTTCATCCCAATGTATGCATGAGGCGGCCACCAGCAATACAATACCAAACCAGCCATTAACCCGCCACAAATAATAGCCTGTTTTTTTCTGGTGGATTTTTACAAACACAGTAAACAGTCCAAATAAAACCATCAATAAAAAGAACAGCACACCAATGCGTTTGTATGCAAGCCCCATATGCTGTATGTAATAATAATCCCGTAACAAAACAGAAATTACAAGTATTGCGTTTTGAAATATCCAGCCATAAGCACCATAGCGCAGCCATTTATTTTTTTTGTAAAAATTTAAATTGCCTCTGAAGAAGAACAGCACCACAGCCACAGCAAGCATAATAGAAAATATGAGCAACCCGGTTCCTTCATGCACAATATCTTTCAGGTTGGTATCGGGTGTGTAGTTAAAACCAAACCAAACGTACATAATATCAATACTGTTTATTGCCAGCAGTAAAACATTCAGCAGTACAAGGCTTATAATGCCTACCGTATTTTCGTTACGCAGTGCTAAAACACCATTGGCAAACCTGCCCATAAAAACAGTAAGCAAATCGTACAGGGCACTGCTTTTCCACCGGCGTAAATCATTTTTTTTGCGCCACAAATCATTGTGTTGCGTTACATCTTTTTCTGAAAAGCCATTGTATTTTGCCCTAAGTATTAAGCCACCGGTAATAAGCAAGCCAAGCAATAAAAAGCCAAACCGCTCCCACTTAAACCAACTGAATAATTTTGCAGCAAAATTTTGTACAGCCAGTGCCGCATTGCTTATTGCAGTTTGAAAAACGGTATTAGCAAGAGAATACACTATAAAAAACACAGCAGCTATCAGCAGCGGAATTATTGCAAAACGCAATACTTTACGCAGCCCGGCTGATTTAACTTTTGCAAATTTTGCCTGCTGCAATCCTTCCAGCATAGAAAAAAATACCAGCACATAGTTACTTACTACAGAAGCTGCGGCATACCAAACTGAGCGGTGCAGGTATTGTGTAAACACCACCACTAAAAGCAACGTGGCGCTGAACGCAATTTTGCTGAGCACAGTGTTGTGATAAACAACTGTAGCCAATGCAATAATATGCGCCAGCACCAGCCACTTCATTTCCGGCTTGGCAAAAGCTGCAGGGTACAAATAAAAAACGGAGCCTAAAATAAAGGCATCAAAGAATATTGCATTCACAGCTATTTTCTCTTGCCAGAAAACAATGTTAAACACTATGGCACCGGCAGTAAGTAAAATCAATTTTAAGAAGTGTGTATTATTTTTCATGTTCATTATTTTTTAAAAGCAGTAATTAGTATCAGTTGCAAACAGTAGCAGTATGCCAATAACTTAAGCTTCATTTTTATTTATTTTATTCTTTAAAAGTTGTGTTGGTTGAGAAAGTATATTAAACCATTGCCAGCTTTTTATTGCAATACTTTTTTGACCATGGCGGTATGCCTTAGTAAAACTGCTCCAGTACTCTGGCATGGTTGCAAAGCCAAACAATACTGTTGCCATAACCGGAAAAGATAAATGGCCGTTGCCCAGCATAAAACACTGCAGGCATACTTCGCCTTCATCCGTAGTATCGTATTGCAATAAAATATGCTTAATATCATGCTTGGCATAATATGGCAGCAGTTCCAAGTCTCTTTGTTGTAAAAAAAGTGCTAAGTCCTTTCCAAGGCTGCCGTCTGGCATTTTTTTTAATTCATTTTGGGTATAGGGAAATTTTTGTGGTTTGCGTATTAACCGTAGTACTGGCAAAGCCATATTATGGGTTAAGTACACCAATATTGCCGAACGCATTTTTACAAATATTTTATACAGCTTCGTCATTTCCTTTTAATTGATTTCTGAAAATTGTAACAGCAGTTATGGCCGAAAAAATTATACAGCCACCCACGGCATAGCTGGCTTCTTTAAACTGACGGCCAAATACTGCTATAAATAATATTGCTCCGATAAGTGCGCAGATGAAAGCTGCTATTACAACTGTTTTAAACAAAGCAAAACCTGTTTTTCCTGAAAATTGTGCTGCTGCAGTAACCAGCCAAACTATGCCTGCAAACGGAATACTAAATATGAATGAGAATATCATTGATAAATTGAAAGTTTCGTTTCCAAACTTATCGCCATCATACAAGGTTAAACATGTACCACTTAGCACTCCGTTTATAAAGGATGCCAAAACCCATATTCCCAAAAAAACAAACAGCGTAGTAATGTATTTCATAAATTTAAAAGTACTTTGTATTTCAAAGTAAATAGGCAAAAAAAATGCTACTTCATATTACCTATCATTTTTTCAAGTGCTGCCAGGTGTGTTTTAAAAGCTTTTTCACCAGCTTTGGTAACAGAGTAAGTGGTATTTGTTTTCCGCCCCACAAATCCTTTTTGAAATTTTATATACCCACTTTCTTCCAGCGTTTTTAAATGGCTGGCCAGATTACCGTCTGTTATTTGCAGTATATCTTTCAATTCATTAAAACTTATTTCAGCATTCACCATAAGGGCACTCATTATACCCAGGCGTATACGGCTGTCAAAAATTTTATTTAAGTTTTCTATTAAACTCATATACCCCAACCCCTAAAGGGGCTTTAAAAACATTTACTAATTTAAAGTTGTTTCTTTTCCGAAGCTTTTCGCTCATATTTACTCCACATTACTGCGCCGTACACAATATGCAGCACACCAAAACCCATTGCCCAAAAATGCAGTCCGTAACCAACATACCATAAATTAACTATGCCCAGCAGCAACATGCCGTAACCCAGATATTTTATTTCGCCTAAAGTATATTTGCTGCCATTAATTAATGCAAGGCCATAAAAAATTAAACAGCCGGGTGCAATTAAATCATACTGTTGCAATTGCAGCATACGAAATAAAAAAATTGCACCAACTGCAAGCGGCACCATAGTATTCCAAAACAACCTTACTGTGGTACCACCCCACAAGGGCACACCTGTTTTTTTGCTGCGTAAAAAAGTAAATAAAAAAGCCAGCACAAAAGCGGCTACAAACGTAAGTGTCGCAATCCAGAACAGTTCATTCATCAACTGCCTGCCGCCAGTATCAATTATGCGGCTAAGCTGGCAATCGCCTTTAACCCAGCAGTTAATTTTTTGGCTGGCAAACCATGCACCCACCAGTGCGCAGGTGCCTGCGGCTACACCGCTTAAGCCGCTAAGACTTATAAAACGGCTGCTGCGTTCCATCATTTTTTTAATATGCTGCAGGTCTTCTAATGACTGTTGTGGATTGTTCATACAAAAGCACTTTGAAATACAAAGTAAATATATGCTTTTGATATTTGCAAATTATTTTTATTGCCAGTTTATCAAGAAAGGTGTTTATAGCTTATAAGTACTGCCTGTAATATCCGTTTTACGCATACCTTTATAGTGCAACTAAACTAAATACCCCTTTTACAAAATACTCTTATTGGCGTATGAAAAAAACATTTGCTGTTGTGCTGTTTTGTCTTTTTCTAAATGGCTTATATTCTCAAACAATTACCCCTGCTGCCATTGATATTGTACGTGACAGTTTTGGTGTGCCGCATATTTTTGCCAAAACAGATGCAGCTGTGGCCTATGGGCTTGCCTGGGCAGAAGCAGAAGATGATTTTGCCAGTATGCAGGAAGTAGTTTTACCGGCAAAAGGACTGATGGGCAGCGTAAAAGGCAAAGCCGGGGCTGCTGCAGATTATGTTTTTGAGCTGTTTCGCTGCAAGCAGGTAACAGAAGATAAATGGAATACACTTACACCTGATTTTTTGAAATTGATTGATGGATATGTACAGGGTATTAATGATTATGCAGCCAAACACCCAACTGATGTTTTGCATAAAAAACTTTTTCCTGTTACTACTAAAGAATACATCGCATCTGCGGTGCTGGCACTTACTATTTTTAATGGTGCAGACAAAGCACTAGAACGCATATTTACCAATAGTGAATGGGAACTGCCGGAGCTTAATAAAAAAGGAAGCAACTCAGTTGCAGTAAATGCTTCTAAAACAACTACCGGAGAAGCATTTTTATTAATTAATGCACACCAACCCAATACCGGACCACAATCATTTTACGAAGCACATTTATGCAGTGAGGAAGGCTTGAATATTACTGGTGGACTGCTGGCGGGTGGCCCTTGTATATTACATGGTGTAAATGAACATTTAGGTTGGGCGCACACGGTAAATTTTTGCGACAGGATGGATGAATACCAGCTTGAGATGAATCCAGATAATTCAATACAATACAAATTTGACGGACAATGGCTTAATCTGGAAGTGAAAACTGTAAAACTAAAAATAAAAGGCGTGCCCATTGCCATTAAAAGAAAAGTGTACTGGAGCAGGTATGGGGCCACTATGAAAAACAAACAGGGCTTTTTTTCTTTACGCCTTGGTGCCAATATGAAAATTGGTGTACTGAACCAATGGTACGAAATGAATAAGGCTAAAAATTTTACTGAGTTTTACACAGCACTGCGCAAACAGGAGTTAAGCATGTTTAATATTATGTATGCCGATAAGTACGACACTGTTTTTTACATCAACAATGCATTAATACCCGTACGCAACAGTAACCCGGCATACGACTGGAAAAAAACATTGCCTGGAAATACCTCACAAACTTTATGGGAAAAATTCAGACGCATTGAAGAACTGCCGCAATATATAAATCCCAAAAGTGGTTTTTTGTTTAACACCAATCATTCATCTTTTTTGGCAACTGCTGCTGCAGATAATTTATCGCCTGCTGCCTTTGCAAAAACTGATGGCTGGGAGCAATATCATTTAAACCGAAGCGAACGTTTTTTAGAATTGTTTCCACAGCAGGAAAAAATAAGTTTTGAAAAATTTAAAGCTATAAAGTTTGATAAACAGTTGCCAAAAAATTTACAATATCAATACAAAATTGATTCACTCTTTTTTTTAAATGAAAAAGAATATCCGCAGTACGCATCTTTAATTACCACTTTTAAAAACTGGGATAAAAGGGGCGATGCTGACAGTAAAGGCGCCGCACTTTTTTTATTAACCTACGAGCATATTAAAGCGACATTAAAGGGCAATGCAGGCAGGCAAATTACTATAGCAGAAGCTGCAGAAAATTATAGTTATCTAAAAAAATATTTAGATAAAAACTTTAACCGCACTGATGTTACTTTGGGTGATGTACAAAAACTGGTAAGAGGCAGTAACGAATGGCCGCTGTGGGGTTTTCCTGATTTACTAAGTCCGCAATGGACAGTACCAAATAAAAATGGCACC